>DASSLE010000369.1:0-2815 GCA_035689725.1 Pseudolabrys sp. | reverse complement strand
TATAAGGCTACGAAATGCGCGGCGCCCGATGAGCACGGAGAGCCTGGCTCGCTCCGCCACCGAAACCCGCATGATCAAAGCGCTCGCCCCCTGCTGCGCGTCCCCGTCTGCACGCGCGGGCCACACGATAGCGAAGGGTCGGGAATATGCCAGTCCGAACCGTGGACTAGGCGGGTTTTCGAGTGAGGCGAGCAGCATAAAAGCCGTCAAGCCCGCCCCAGCGCGGGTCGGGATCGGGCAGGTGTAGCGGCAGCGTCCGCAGGTCGCCGTCGATGGTGACAAACTCTTTGAGGCCGAAGACGTTCCGCTCCGTGATCGGATTGCGATCAATACGAGTATCACGCGCGAGCAAAGCCTTGATCTGGCTCTCGCCCTCCTCAGGCTCCAGTGAGCAGACGCAATAGATGAATGTTGCGCCTGGCTTCAGCAATTCTACCGCACGGTCGAGCAGCCGCTGCTGCAACGATGTGAGCACGGAGAGATCGACCTCGCTCTTGAGCCAAGGTACGTCAGGATGACGGCGGATTGTGCCGGTGGATGAGCAGGGCGCATCGAGCAACACTGCGTCAAAAGGTCCCGCTTCCCATTCCAGTGCGTCGGCGGCGACAGTTTCGGCACTCAGAGAAAGACGCGTGAGATTTTCGCGCAGCCGGTTGATCCGCGCGGATGAACGATCGACGGCAGTAACACGGGCGCCGGCAAACGCGAGCTGTGCGGTTTTACCGCCAGGCGCTGCGCAGAGGTCTGCAATAGTCATCCCGCGCACGTCCCCGAAGAGGTGCACAGGCAGGGCGGCGGCTGCGTCCTGCACCCACCACGCGCCTTCGGAAAATCCTGGTAACAGTGAGATCGCGCCATGGGCCAGTGTGCGTACAGTGCCGGTGGGCAGCACGCGACCGCGCAACCGCTCGGCCCAGGATTCAGCGTCTCGCTTTACCGTGAGATCGAGCGCGGGCTCGTGACCATTGGCAGCTGCAATTGCGCGCGCAGTATCGGCGCCATAGGTTTTGCTCCAGCGCCGGAGCAGCCATTCCGGCGTGTCACGTGAAACGTCGTCGGCCGGAGCGCGGTTTTGCGCAACGCGACGCAATACGGCGTTGACGAGGCCGGCGTAACGCCCAGCGCGTCGGTCCGCTTGCGCGAGCCGCACCGACAAGTCAACGGCGGCGTGGTCGGGAACTTCAAGCCACAGAATTTGTGCCGCGCCGAGCAACAGGATCGTTTCGGCACGCGGCGCGTCGGATGGAAATCCCTTTTCAAGAAACCCGCCAACCAGGTGACGCAGAGTGCCGAGCCGTCTCAACACCGTCGCAGCGAGCCGTCGCGTCAAGGCACGGTCCCGGTCAGCGAGCGTGGGCAGGCCCGGATGTGCGTTTTTGCCTGAGAGGAGTTCGTCGAGCGCAATTCGCCGCCGCAGAACGCCGTCGAGAATATCGGCGGCAATTCTTCGAGCAGCGAGGCCGGGGACTTCCGGCTGGGGGGAAGTGCGCGGACGCACCATACCCCGATAGTTGTCGGTAAATTGTGTCGACGTCGCGAAACTTCCGGCAAAAATTTCAGTAACTCACAACTTTAGGCCGAGGGCTTGCGGCCCCCGTTCGCTAGCGAAGCGCCTGGAATCTCACGCCCCCGCTTTCGCTGCCCTCTTGTTTTGCCGGTTGTTGACCAAGTCATCGACCACGGCCGGATCGGCTAGCGTCGACGTGTCGCCGAGATTGCCGAACTCATCTTCTGCGATCTTGCGCAGGATTCTTCGCATGATCTTGCCCGAACGGGTTTTCGGCAGGCTGGGCGCGAACTGGATCAGATCGGGCGAGGCGATCGGGCCGATCTCCTTGCGTACCCAGCCTACCAGCTCCTTGCGCAGGTTTTCACTCGGCTTTTCGCCAGCCATCAGGGTCACATAAGCGTATATGCCCTGGCCCTTAATGTCGTGCGGGTAGCCCACAACGGCGGCTTCCGACACTTTCGGATGCGCCACCAGCGCGCTCTCGACTTCAGCGGTACCAAGGCGATGGCCGGCGACGTTGATGACGTCGTCGACGCGACCGGTGATCCAATAGTAGCCATCTTCGTCGCGCCGGCAGCCGTCACCGGTGAAATACTTGCCCGGGTAGGTCGTGAAGTAGGTGTCGACGAAGCGCTGATGGTCGCCATAGACCGTGCGCATCTGCCCCGGCCAGGAATCGGCAATGCAGAGGTTGCCGCTGGTCGCGCCATTCTGCACCTTGCCCTCCGCATCGACGATTTCCGGCTGCACGCCAAAAAATGGACGCGTCGCCGAGCCCGGCTTGAGTTTCGTCGCGCCCGGCAGCGGCGTAATCAGGATGCCGCCGGTCTCGGTCTGCCACCAGGTGTCGACGATCGGACAGCGATCTTCGCCGACCACGTGGTAGTACCATTCCCAGGCTTCCGGATTGATCGGCTCGCCCACGGTGCCGAGCAGGCGCAACGACTTGCGCGAGGTCTTCTTCACCGGATCGTTGCCGCCTTGCATCAACGCGCGGATCGCGGTCGGTGCGGTGTAGATGATATTGACCTTGTGCTTGTCGCACACTTCCCAGAAACGCGAGCTCGTGGGGTAGTTCGGTACGCCTTCGAACATCAGCGAAATGGCGCCATTGGATAGCGGGCCATAGACGATGTAGCTGTGGCCGGTCACCCAACCGACGTCGGCCGTGCACCAGTAAATGTCGCCGTCGTGATAATCGAAGACGTATTGGTGAGTGATCGCGGTATAGACTAGATAGCCGCCAGTGGTGTGCAGCACGCCCTTCGGCTTGCCGGTCGAGCCGGACGTGTAGAGGATGAACAG
>DASSLE010000368.1:0-2556 GCA_035689725.1 Pseudolabrys sp. | reverse complement strand
AAACGTGTACCGCCGAAGTCTCTTCCAAAGCCGCCGCCCGCAAAGAATTGCTTCCCGCAAGAAGGCGGCCCGCAAGGACCCCGCCGTCCACGTTTCTCTTTCTTCCGATTCACTTTTCAAACAGCCCGGGGACCATGGCGGTCTCCACCCTCCGGTAGGCCGGAGAGCCGTCGAAGCCCGCGCATCCGAGAACTATCGGATGCCGATTCACTGTTCCAGTGAGGAGCTTCAGAGGCGCGCAATCGCGCCGTAAGCGGACGGCGCGCCGTTGGGCATATATAGGCTTCGGCCCCGCTCATTGTCAACCAAAAACGCCCATTTTATTGGTTCAGAATGGTATTGTGGGACGTGCGGCTAAAGATATCCACGCCCGCCGGAAAACGATGCCTTAAACCACACCGCGCCGCACTCAGGCCATATTCCTGCGTCGTCCTTGGGGTCCTTTCGAGGGACGGAATCGCAACGGGGGTCTTCAGCCGCCGTCTGTCAGGCCAGTTAATCGGGTTCGGGTGCCGTCGTTGACGGACCATGGACCAACCGGCATCGTGCCGGCCATTGATTCACGCGGCCTGCCGATAGCATCTGGGGCTAGTTCGGTTGCGGCAAGCCACCTTCGATCCGAGGCGCAGGGGACGGCGAGCTTGGACCAGACACGATCGCGCGGGGCAATCCGATCGAGGCAAGTCGACGCCATTGAGCTCGGCAATGAGCCCCCCTTGTCGGTCGATGGGGGCTCGAGCGGATTCGTCGATCGTCGCCGCGTTTCGGTGCAATGGTTTGCCGGTACGATCCTCACTGCCCTCTGCGGCGCTGCTCTCATGGGCGGCGCCGTTTTCACGTCACTCGACGGGGAAACCAATTTCGCCTCGCTGCCCGAACGAGTGGAGGTTGCACTGCGCGGCGCGCTCGGCGTCGGCGGCGAAAGGGGCGCCCACAAAAGCGATCGCCTTCCAACCGCCGAAGAACCGACGTTCGCCCGCCAGGTAATCCGCGTTTCCACCACCAACCGGGTCGGCAATCACGAAGTCGTGCGCGTGCGTCCATTCGTGCGCATCGCCGGCAATCTGTCACTTACTGTTTCCGATCTCTCCGCCAATATCCCGCCCTTCAATCCGCAACGCCTGCTAGCCGAATCTACGCCGGGCGGGAACGCCACGGCGGACGATGCCCCGGCCGCCGAACCGGACGCCGAAGTTGCTTTCGTAATGCGCGACATGGCGCCCATTATGCCGAAACTCAAAATCGCGCTGCTCACGCCTGCCGATGAAGTGATAGCGCGCGTTCGCGAGGCCTCGGAATGGAGCGACAAGGCCACCAATCATTTGCCAGTTGCGGCCAACATCACAGGAATCAAGCTCGCTTATGCCGGCGAGGGCAATGTCAATCCCTATGCAGGATTCGAAACGCGCATCGTCCCTGAAAACATTACGTTACTACCCAAAACCGCGACTCAGACGACCGGCGGTAACGCGCTGAACGAAAAGCTGATCGTCGCCAAGAAGGGAGAAAGCCTTCCTAACATCTTGCGCGATCTCGGCGCCACGCCCACCGACATTAGCGCCATCGCGCGCGTACTCGGGCCGCGCGGCATGATCGGCGGCATCAAGGAAGGCCAAAAACTACGGATATTGATGGCGCCGGTTTCGGGCGCCCAACAGCTGCAGCCGATCCGTGTGATTATCGCCGGGGATTCGGGAATTGATGCGGTGGTCGCGCTGGCGGACACCGGTAAATATGTCTCGGTCGACGTGAAAAACATTGATACCGAGGTCGCCGAGAATTCCGAGGACAACAACGACGAGAACGACACTTCCGGCGTTCGCCTTTATCAAAGCGTCTACGAGACCGCGCTGCGCAACCAGATCCCCCGTCCTATCATCGAGGACCTGATCCGCATCTACTCCTACGACGTCGATTTCCAGCGTAAAGTACAGCCGGGCGATTCCTTCGAGGTGCTCTACGCCGGCGAGGAGGAAACGCCAGTCGCCGACAGCCGCAACGAGGTGTTATTCGCAACGCTTACCGTCGGCGGCGAGACGAAGAAATTCTATCGCTTTCATTCGCCAGACGATGGGTTGGTCGACTACTACGACGAGTCCGGCAAGAGCGCAAAAAAGTTTCTGGTCCGCAAACCTGTGCTCGCCGGCATCATGCGCTCCGGGTTTGGCCTGCGCCGCCATCCGATCCTCGGCTACACCAAAATGCATACCGGCGTTGACTGGGCAACAGAAAGCGGCACGCCAATCTATGCCTCAGGTAACGGCGTCATCGAGAAAGTCGGCTGGGAATCGGGTTACGGCAAATACATCCGCATTCGCCATACCAACGGCTATGAAACCGCTTACGGCCACATGACCGCCTATGCCCGCGGCATCGACGAGGGCACACGCGTGCGACAAGGACAGGTAATTGGCTTCGTCGGATCGACCGGCCTCTCGACCGGCTCGCACCTTCACTATGAGATATTGGTCAACGGCCGCTTCGTTGATCCGATGCGCATCAAGCTGCCGCGCGGCCGCGTATTGGAAGGCCAAGTGCTGGCGAGTTTCGAAAAGG
>DASSLE010000367.1:0-3252 GCA_035689725.1 Pseudolabrys sp. | reverse complement strand
CTTTTGGTTGAACGGCAGAAAAGCGCCGCTGCGAATCATCCCGATGACGGAAGGCATATCCGAAAAATCAGTGTTCGAGCGCGCCGGGGCGAATCTTTCGGAGTGGTTCTCAGGCGCGTTCGATCTTGCCGAACTCGCCAGGGGCTCAACCGTAAGTCTCGCCGTTACCGGTTTAAGCCGCTCCGGCAAGACAGTGTTTATTACCAGCCTTGTGCACAACCTGCTCAGCGCCCTGCACCAACCGTATCGCATGCCATTTCTGAAAGTCGTCGGAGAGGGCCGGCTGGCTGCAGCAAGGCTGGCCGGCGACAAGACCGATGGGTTACCGCGATTTCCCTACCGGCGAAATGTCGAGCGCATGGCGGCGAGCCCGGCGAACTGGCCGGCCCCTACTACCGATATCAGCGAAATCGAAATTGACATCCGTTTCGTTCCTGCCGGTCCGCTCGGTACCTTGCTCCGCTGGATCGGCAGCGGCCCTGCGACTTTGAAACTCAAAATAATCGATTATCCCGGCGAATGGCTTCTCGATCTGCCGCTGCTGGATCAAAGCTACGCAGATTGGTCGCGCGCAACGTTGCAACTCTGTCGCCGCGGAATGCGCGCCGGCACCGCGCGTGATTTCATCGCCTTTCTGTCCGATCATCGCCATGACGCTCCTGCGAGCGAGGACGATGCCAAGCGGGCGCATGATCTTTATCGACAGTGCCTGCAGGCGTCACGTGACAAGCACGGGTTCAGCTTTTTGCAGCCCGGCCGCTTCCTTGACCCCGGTTCGCTCGTGGAAAACTCCTATATGTGGTTCGCCCCGCTCGATGTTTCAGACAATCTCGAACGTAGTCCCGCCGGCACGCTGGGCGCTTTGATGGAGCGACGATTCGAAGCCTACAAAACCGAAGTCGTCATGCCGTTTTATGACCGGCATTTCCGCAACTACTCGCGACAAGTAGTGCTGGTGGACGTCCTTGGCGCTCTCCTGGCGGGCCGCGAGGTATTCGAAGACACGCGGCACGCCCTCGATGCGATCCTGGAAAGCTTTCGCTATGGGCATAGCGGAATTATTTCGCGGTTGTTGCAAAGCGTGCGTATCGAGAAGGTGCTGTTCGCGGCAACCAAGGCCGATCATGTCCCCGAGGTGCAACGCGACCATCTTGCCGCCCTGCTGCGCAATATGGTCGCGCTGCCCGCACTCGATGTGAGCATCAGCAATGCCATGTTTGACGTAGCGGCACTCGCGTCGGTCATTTCGACGGAAGAGGACACTCAGGAAATCGATGGGCACCGGGTCCAAGTCGTCGTCGGCAAGCCGGTCGGAAGCGACACCAGAGCGAAATTCTTTATCGGCAACGTGCCCGCCCGTCCGCCCCGGGCCGAGGCCTGGGGCAAGCCGTTCCTCAACATTCCGGTTTTCGAACCTCCGGTCATCGACTCGTCGCCGATCGACGGCATCGCCCACATCAACCTCGATCTCGCTCTCGAATATCTCATTGGAGATCAATTGCGGTGAGTAAACAAAAGGGCAAAATCGCATCCGAGGATATTCTGCGTCCGCAGGTCATCGTGGTGGAGGTGCCCGAGAAACCGGGCGCGGGCATCGCCGATCCATTGGCGCCCCGCATAATCACGACCGCACAAACCGGTCGCATCATCCCCGCGCCTCCGGCCGAACTTCAGCCCGCGGTCGAACCAGGCCGCCGGCGCTACGGTTTGTCGATGAAGCTCGCTGTGGCTGGTCTACTCGTTGCCTTCTGCGGCTGGCTTGGCGTTGATCTGTATCTCTGGATCGCATCGGCATTCAATTTCAGCACGGGGCTCGGCTGGGCAGCGGCGGCAGCGGCGGGGCTCGGTATTTTCGCCGCGGGTGCATTGATTGTGCACGAGGCGAGAAGCTATTTCGCCCTGAAGAATATTGAAACCAATCAACAACGGTTGGCCTTGCAAAGGCAGAATATGCACACCTCCGACGTGCACGAGGCGATCCGCGACGTGATTGCGGAGATCCCCAGGGATCGCGAGAGCACGGCTGCCATCGAGGCGTTTCAGCGCAAGGTGCAGCGCCATCATTCGCCCGCGCAACAGATCGAGTTGTTGTCGGAGACGGTCATGACTCAGCTCGACGGACGCGCCGAGGCGATCGTGCGGCGCGCCAGCGCCCGCGCCTTCGGCATAATCGCCATCAGCCCGGCTGCGGTGTTCGATGTCCTGTTCTTTGTCGCGTGCAGCGTCCGCATGGTGCGCGAGATTGCCGCCTCCTACGGCCACCGGCCGACCGCGCTCGCCACCGTCCACCTGCTGCGGCGGCTCGTGGTGGAAGCCGGAAAGCTCGGGGCTGTGGATTTTGCGGGGGTTGCGCTGACCCAGCACATTGGAGGCGCTGTTCTCGAACGCGTGGCGACCAGCGCGGCCGAGTCCATGTATGCCGCGCAACGCATGGCGCGGCTTGGCCTGGTGACAATGGGCATGTGCCGGCCAATCCCGTTTCGACGCGACGAACTGCCGGGCATCTTGTCTTCATTGATAGGTGGCTTGCTCGCGCCGCGCGGAGCGAGCGGCAAAAACAGCGAACCTACCTTACCCAGTTGATCGCGCGGAATGATGTCCGCTTTTAGGGGTAAAGCAGACATAGCGATTGCGCTGCGAAATGTCCGCTATTGGCCAAAAGCGGACATTTGTCCGATCGCGGCCTAAGTCAGGAGGTTGGAATCACTACCTGCAATACAAACGGCCCCAGCGGTCACGCCAGCAGTTGCGACCCCAGCCACCGCCCCAACCTGGGCCCCAGCCACCGTTCCAGCCACCGCGACAGTGCAAGCGTCCCCAGCGGTCACGCCAGCAGCGTCGCCCCCACTGGACGTCCGTCAAGTAATCGAGGCCGGCGGTGGCAGCCGCAGGAAGCGGGAGGATCGGTGCCGCGTGGGCAGTTCCTGAAGCAGCCGTAAAGATGAGGCCTGCAAATGCGATCGCAAACATTATGCGCGACATTGTGTGTCTCCTGTCATTTTAGCCGCCCCCTACATCCAAGACTTACCAAAGGAGCCGCTGCCGGCAAGGCAAAAGCTAGTGCACTTGCTACACCCAAGATTGCTTCACGCATGTACGTTGTTCCTTAGTTTGTCGCACCTGTGGCGGTGGCGAACAAACGCGGGAACCCGTTTGTTAGGTCCATGAACGGATGTTCAGCCGCTTCTGGAGGTAAAACGAACATGACGTTTTGCACGCATGTCCGCTTTGCCCCCCAATAGCAGACATTGG
>DASSLE010000366.1:0-4005 GCA_035689725.1 Pseudolabrys sp. | reverse complement strand
TTGAATCGCCGATCATGACGGCGTGCTCGAGCGTCCCGCCCGCAACCGCGACGGTGCGCCGCAGGATTTCCGGATCGGGCTTCTGGATGCCGAAAGTGTCTTGCCCGCTGATCGCCGCAAAGCGATTGGTGAGCTCGAGTTGGTCAAGCAGAAGGACCGACAGCCGTTCAAGCTTGTTTGTACAGACGGCAAACTGACAACCGCGCGCGGCGAGCGCATCGAGTGCATCAGTGAGCCCCGGAAAAGGCCGTGATCGATCAGCCAAATGCTCTGAATAGTGAGCGATAAAATCGGTAAACATATGCTCGAGCTTCGCTGGCGAAACAACATGGCCTTCGGCCTCGACCCCGCGCGCGATCATTGCCTTGGCGCCGCCACCGATTGCGTTACGCGCGACCTCGTACGGAACGGCCGGCAATCCCTCGCGCGCGAACACCAAATTGAGGGTATCGATGAGATCAGGCGCCGTATCAACCAGGGTGCCGTCGAGGTCAAAGACAATAGTGGGAGCAGCCATGGCGAGATCGCTAGCCTTCGTTCATCAACGTTGCAAGGTCGATTTTCCGGCGTCAGCGACGTGGGACTATTCAGGCAGTACGATCGGGGCTAGATAGGCGGGCACCAAAATCGTCAATCGATTGCCCAGCCAGTATCGATGAACGCCGAAGCCCAAAAACGCGCAGCCGCTGCTCGCGCCGTCGAATTTATACGTCCTGGCATGCGCCTCGGACTTGGGACCGGATCGACCGCAAAGCATTTCGTGGAGTTGATTGGCGAACGCGTTCGTTCAGGCCTCGATATTATCGCGGTGCCGACCTCAGAGACCACATTTGCCGATGCGAAGCGTTGCGGCATTCCGCTCACCACCTTGGACGAGATGCCGGAGCTTGACCTGACTGTCGATGGCGCCGATGAAATCGGCCCTGGGCTTTGTCTGATCAAGGGCGGCGGCGGCGCATTGTTGCGCGAAAAAATCGTTGCGGCGGCTTCTGCGCGGATGATTGTGATCGCCGACCAGAGCAAGCTGGTTAGCGCGCTCGGCCAATTTCCGCTGCCAATCGAGGTGGTCTCGTTCGGACTGGCGGCCACGCAGCGGGCAGTGGAGAAGGCCATCGGGTTGATCCAGCGGCCTGGTCCGATGACACTGCGGAAAGGCAAAGATGGCCATGCATTCGTCACGGATGGCGGTCACTGGATCCTCGACGCGGCGCTCGCCCGGATTGACGATCCGGCCGCGTTGGCGCATGGCCTTTCGAATGTCCCGGGCGTAGTGGAGCATGGTCTGTTTATTGGCCTTGCGCATATGGCCATTGTTGGCGGGCCGAACGGCGTAGAAATCATCGAAAGGTCCTGAAATCGCAAGCTAGATGGAGTTTCCAGATGAGCGTTGTTGAGGTCTTTAGAGGCGCTGTCAGGCCGGCGTTGGTTGCCGTTGCGTTGGTTACATTGTGTTCTGTCACCAATGCCCAGCAGACATCGGTAGCGGCAGTTCAGACCGCCAAGGAAATCCTTAAGGCAACCGGTGGGACCACGCTCTTCAATCCGTTGATCCCGGGCGTGATCGAGCAAGCGAAGAATTTGTTTCTTCAGCAAAACCCGGGCCTCGCCAAGGATCTCAATGAGATCGCCGTTAAAATTCGTAGCGATCTCGCGCCGCGTTTTGATGAGCTGACAGCTGAGGTGGCCAAGCTCTATGCGACCCACTTCACCGAAGCGGAGCTCAAGGAGCTCCTGGCATTCTACAAGTCACCGGTTGGCGCGAAGTTTATTATCGAGCAGCCAAAGATTGGCGAGGAGGGTCTGAAATTTGCGCAGGACTGGGCAAGCAAGCTCTCCGACCAGGTGATTGCAAATATGCGCGACGAGTTAAAAAAGCGGGGCCACGCACTTTGACGCCATTGCCGGCGCTTAACCCGCCGGTTTTGGCAAATTATGGCGACGGCTTATGGCGGGTCACGACGTCGATCTTTTTGTCATAGGAGCGGGCTCTGGTGGCGTACGCGCGGCCCGAGTCGCTGCGGGTTATGGTGCTCGCGTGATGATCGCCGAGGAATATCGCGTCGGTGGCACCTGCGTTATCCGCGGCTGCGTGCCGAAGAAACTCCTCGTCTATGCCTCGCGGTTTTCCGACGAGTTCGAAGACGCGGCCGGTTACGGCTGGAGCGTACCGAAACCCACATTTCATTGGCCGGCACTCATCGCCAATAAGGACCGCGAGATCGCGCGATTGGAAGCCGCCTATACCAATACGCTCGAACGCTTCGACGTCGCTCTTGTCAAAAGCCGCGCTGCACTCGAAGACGCTCATACTATCCGCATGGCAACCGGCGCGCACGTGCGGGCGGAAACGATTCTGATTTCAACCGGCGCTTGGCCGCATCTCGGGCCGAAAATCCCCGGTCTTGAGCATGCAATCTCTTCGAACGAAGCTTTTCATCTGCCCGAGCTGCCAAGACGGATCGTCGTCCAAGGCGGCGGTTATATCGCGGTGGAGTTCGCCTGCATTTTCGCCGGGCTCGGCAGCAAGGTGGCGCTAATCTACCGTGGCGAAAATATTCTGCGCGGCTTCGACGACGACGTGCGCGAGCACCTGCGCAACGAGCTGCGTGCTCGCGGTATTACTGTCACGTGCGGGCATACTGTCGTAGCGATCGAAAAATCAGGCGATGAGTTTATTACAAGGCTGTCCGACAATAGCGTGATCACCGCCGACAAAGTGATGTTCGCGATCGGTCGACGCCCCAACGTCTCGGGACTGGGTATCGAAGGGTTGAATATCAAAATCCACGATCATGGTGGCATCGAAGTCGACGAATACTCGCGCACGTCGATGCCCAACATCTACGCTGTGGGCGACGTCACAAACCGCGTCAATCTGACACCGGTAGCGATCCGCGAGGGACATGCTTTTGCCGATACGATCTATGGCGGAAAGCCAACCCCTGTCGATCACAGCAATGTGCCGACGGCGGTTTTTTCCGAGCCCGAGGTGGGCGTCGTCGGGCTGACCGAGACCCAGGCTCGCGAGCGTCTTGCGAAGGTCGATGTTTACAAGACGACGTTCCGCCCAATGAAAGCAACGCTCTCCGGCCGCAACACCCGCACGTTCATGAAACTCTTGGTCGATGGTGCCACTGATCGAGTCGTAGGCTGTCATATCGTTGGGCCCGATGCGGGTGAATTGATCCAAGCCGTCGGGATCGCGGTGAAGATGGGTGCGACCAAAGCCGACTTCGATGCGACGATGGCAGTACATCCAACCGCCGGCGAGGAACTGGTCACCATGCGGGAAAAGGCCGTGAGCTATGGGCGCGCGGCAGCAGAATAAGGGCCAAACTAACCGAACTCTTTGGAAAAACTGGCTTCTAGAGGGCGCTGTCGTGTATAACGCCGGCCAAACGTTGGAGTAGTGCGTAATGGCCGAACGTTGGACGCCCGATAGTTGGCGCAAAAAGCCTATTCAGCAGGTCCCGGATTATCCGGAGCCGCAGGCTTTGGCTGACGTCGAAAAACAGCTGGCGACCTTTCCACCGCTGGTGTTCGCTGGCGAAGCGCGCAATCTGAAAAAGCAATTGGCGCGCGTTGCCAAGGGCGAGGCTTTCCTGCTGCAAGGCGGCGATTGCGCGGAAAGTTTTGCCGAACACGGCGCCAACAACATTCGCGACTTCTTTCGCATGTTTCTACAGATGGCAGTCGTGTTGACCTACGCCGCGGCTTCGCCGGTGGTGAAGGTCGGTCGCATCGCGGGCCAATTCGCCAAGCCTCGTTCGTCGTCGACGGAACAGCGCAACGGCAAGGAACTGCCGAGCTACCGCGGTGATATTATCAACGACATCGCTTTCACCGAGGAGGCACGACGTCCCGATCCGCGTCGTCAGATTGAGGCCTATCGGCAGTCAGCGGCAACGCTCAACCTGTTGCGCGCCTTCGCGCAGGGTGGCTATGCCAACCTTGGAAGCGTGCGGCAATGGATGCTCGGCTTTGTAAAGGATAGCCCGCAGTCGC
>DASSLE010000365.1:0-8261 GCA_035689725.1 Pseudolabrys sp. | reverse complement strand
CATGCCGGTGCGGCACAAAATCCGCAGCCGTCTTTTTCTGAAATATGCCGGGTTGTTCGTTGCCGTGGTTTGCGTCGCTCTGGTCAGCAATGGCCTTTTTGAAATATGGGTTTCCTATCGACAGCACAAAGATTCGTTGATCCAGGTTCAGCGCGAGCAGGCGGAGTCTGCAGCGACCAAAATCGGCCAGTTCATCAAGGAAATCGAAAGTCAGGTAGGCTGGACGACGCAGTTGCTCTGGTCCGTTGAGACCATCGAACAACGACGGTTCGATGCGTTGCGCTTGTTGCGTCAGGTTCCGGCGATTACCGAGCTATCGCAGGTGGATGCGAGTGGTAAGGAACAACTACGTGTGTCGCGACTGGCCATGGATGTTGTGGGCAGCGGTCTCGACCTGTCGAAAGATCCTAAATTTGCCGAAGCAGTGAAAAATAAGGTTTATTACGGACCAGTCTATTTTCGGCGCGAATCCGAGCCGTACATGACGTTGTCGCTCGCCGGCACACGGCGCGATGCAGGGGTGAGCATCGCGGAAGTCAATCTCAAGCTCATCTGGGACGTCGTTTCCAAAATTAAGGTCGGCGAACACGGACAGGCTTATGTGGTGGATGCGCGAGGACGCTTGATCGCCCATCCAGACATCAGTTTGGTCTTACGCAACACGGACATGACGCGCCTTGCCCAAGTTCAGGCGGCACAACGCGGCGCGACCGGCGCTTCGGCGGAAGAAATTCAAACGTCAACCGACATCCAGGGTCGGCGGGTGTTGACCGCTTTTGCGCCCGTCGCTCCTCTCGGGTGGACGGTGTTTGTTGAGCTGCCAGTAGACGAGGCCTATCAACCGCTGATCGCCTCCATGCAGCGCTCACTCCTGGTTCTGTTTGCCGCACTCTGTCTGGCGGCACTTGCCGGCACATTCCTGGCGCGCAGAATGGTTGTGCCGATTCAGGCCTTGCAGGCCGGAGCCGCACGACTTGGTAGCGGCGATCTATCGCAACGTATTTCAGTTAACACCGGCGACGAGCTCGAGGCGCTCGCCGATCAGTTCAACGATATGGCCGGGCGGCTGGAAGAATCCTATACCGGCCTGGAAAAAAAGGTGGAACTGCGTACCCGCGAACTGGCGCAATCGGTCGGCGAGCTGCGCGCCCTTGGCGAAGTTACCCAAGCTGTGAATTCGACGGTCGATCTTGAGACCGTCCTGACCACCATCGTCGCGAAGGCGACCCAACTCTCGAGCACTGAGGCTGGTGCGATCTATGTGTTCGATGATGCCAACCAGGAATTCAGGCTGCGGGCGACCTATGGACTGGATGATGCTGCCGTCGCCGAAATCAGAGATCGCCATATACGGATCGGCTCGGGGGCAATCGGTGAAGCTGCCGTGCGGCGTATGCCGCTCCAGATTCCGGACATTCAGGATGATCCGTCAACCACGCTCGATATCATCGTCCGTGCCGGCTTCCGCGCCTTGCTGATTGTACCGCTCCTTGGAGCCGACAAGATCGTCGGTGCACTCGTTGTCCGACGCAGGCAGCCCGGCGAATTTTCCAAGGGCACGATCGAGATGCTGCAAACCTTCGGCGCGCAATCGGTCCTGGCGATACAGAATGCAAGACTGTTTGAAAGCGTCGAAGCGCGCACGCGCGAGCTGGCGAAATCGCTGGACGAGCTGCGCACCGCCCAGGACCGTCTGGTGCAGACAGAAAAACTCGCCTCACTCGGACAGCTGACCGCCGGTATCGCGCATGAGATCAAGAATCCGCTCAATTTCGTCAATAATTTTTCGTCGGTGTCTGTGGAGCTGATTGACGAACTGCGGCAAGCGCTTGATGGAGCCAAGCTCGACGACAAACTACGAGGTGAGATCAGTGAGATCGCGGATATGCTTCAGGGCAATCTCGACAAGGTTGTGCAGCACGGCAAACGCGCCGACTCGATCGTCAAGAATATGTTGTTGCATTCGCGTCAGGGCTCTGGGGAACACCGGCCTGTCGAGATCAACTCTATCGTTGAGGAGAGCCTCAATCTGGCCTATCACGGAGCCCGTGCTGAGAAGCAAGGTTTCAACATCACGCTGGAAAAGTCTTTCGATCCTGGTGCCGGTGAGGTTGATCTGTATCCGCAGGAAATTACCCGGGTGCTGCTCAATTTGATTTCGAATGGTTTCTACGCTGCGACGAAGCGCAAAGCGGAAGCAAATGGAGGTGACTACGAGCCTATCCTTGCCGCCGTGACCAAGGATCTCGGCGACCGTGTTGAAATCAGGATCCGCGACAATGGCACGGGCATACCGCCCGAGATCAAGGAGAGGATGTTCAATCCATTCTTCACGACGAAGCCTGCCGGGGAGGGCACGGGGCTTGGGCTGTCGATTAGCCACGACATCATCGTCAAGCAACATGGCGGGTCGATTGAGGTCGATACGCAGCCAGGCGAATTCACGGAATTTAAAATCATCCTGCCGCGCAGCGCAGCATCGCTTGCCAAATCGGGAGAACGCGCGTGAATCTTCTCATTCTCGTGGTCGACGACGAGCCGGACGTTGAAACGCTGTTTCGTCAGCAATTCCGGCATGATCTGCGATCCAGCCGGTTTACGATGGAATTTGCGCAATCTGCCCCGGCCGCTTTGCAATGCGTCAGCGGTGCAGGTTCTGCCTCGCTTATTTTAATCCTGTCCGACATCAACATGCCGGGGATGAGCGGTCTTGAGCTGCTGCCCAAGGCGAAGGCTGTGCGGCCGGATGTACCGATCATCATGATCACTGCTTACGGTGATGCTGAAACGAAGCGTAAGGCGCTGGAGAGCGGCGCCGAGGCGCTTCTGACCAAGCCGATCGATTTCGGACTACTCCGCAGCGAAATCGACACGCGGGTTGAACGCCCGGTATGACCCTAGGGCGGCGATGGATGATCGAATCGCAAGTGCCGGACTTTTCGTGTCTTCAACGACCCTGATAGGCCGGTGTGTACACAATTAGCCCGTCGAGAGCTTCGGTCACCTTGATCTGGCAAGACAGCCGAGAGGTCGGTTTCACCTCGAATGCGGTGTCGAGCATCTCTTCTTCTTCCACCGAGGGCGGTCCGACGACCGGGAACCACTTCTCATCCACGTGCACCAGACAGGTCGCGCAGGTGCAGGAGCCGCCGCATTCGGCGACAATACTGGCAACGTCGTTACGCAGTGCCGTTTCCATCACCGTTGAGCCGAGCTCGGCTTCGACCGTGTGCTTCGTTCCGTCATGTTCGATATAGGTAATTTTCGGCATGCCGTGTCGAATGGCTGAATGAATGGAAGCGAGACGGGCGCGTCAGGCGACGCCGAGTTTCTTCTGCAGGCTGGTGGATGAGGTGGTGTATTGGAACACCAGCTTTTTCTCCGGATAGACGTAGCGGTGCGCCTTCTGCGCCATCAAGGCCGCCTCGTGGAAGCCGGAAAGAATCAGCTTGAGCTTGCCCGGATAGGTATTGATGTCGCCGATTGCGAAGAGGCCGGGAATGCTGGTTTCGAAGGTGCCGGTATCGGCCGGGATCAGCTCGTCCTCCATCTTCAGGCCCCAGTCCGCAACTGGCCCCAGCTTCATCGTGAGGCCGAAAAAGGGGAGCATGGCATCGACTTCGACACGCGCGAGGGCGCCGTCATTGCCTTTGATAGAGCAGGCAGTGAGCTTGCCGTCGCTGCCTTCCAGTGCGGTCACCTGACCGATCTTCAGATCCATGCCGCCGGCAGCGACCAGCGCCCGCATCTTGTTGACGCTGTCTGGCGCGCCGCGGAATTCGTCGCGCCGGTGCACCAGCGTCAGCCTTTCGGCAATCGGCTGAAGATTGAGCGTCCAGTCGAGCGCGCTGTCGCCGCCGCCGACGATCAGCAGCCGCTTGCCGCGGAACGCATCCATCTTGCGCACCGCGTAGAAGACCGACTTCTCCTCGTAAGGCTCGATGCCCTGGATCGGCGGGCGCTTGGGCTGGAACGAGCCGCCGCCGGCCGCGATCACAACGCATTTCGCCTCGAAGGTCTTTCCAGCATCAGTGCGCAGAAAAAACAGCGGCTCGCCGATCTTTTCCAGCGTGGTCACCATCTCGTTGAGATGGAAGGTCGGGTGAAAGGGCTTGATCTGCTGCATCAATGCGTCGGTCAGGCCGTGCCCGGTGACGATCGGAATGCCCGGAATGTCGTAGATCGGCTTTTCCGGATAAAGCTCAGCGCATTGGCCGCCGACCTTGTCGAGGATATCGACTAGGTGCGCCTTGATATCGAGCAGGCCAAGCTCGAACACCGCGAAAAGCCCAACTGGGCCCGCGCCGATGATCAGAACATCGGTTTTGATCGTTTCGCTCATACTCTCATCCCGGCAGCGGCCGGCTCCTCACTATCTACAATGACAGTTATGCCGACCGGCGCGCGATGGGATTATCGGGAACTTCGATGTGGCTCAACAGTTCCGCCAAATTCTGCTCCGGCGTCCGCCCACTGGTGGAAAGCACGATTTCCGCCCTGCCATAAAGGGGTTCGCGGCTGCGCAGAATCGAGATCAGGTCCTCCATGGCGCGGGCGCTGTTCGCCATCGGTCGCATATCGCCCTGCGCCATCACCCGCTTCATGTGCTCGTCCGGCTCGGCCCGCACCCAGATCGTGAAACAGGAGGTAAGGAGACGTTCGAGAGTGCCTGGCTCGGTGACGATGCTGCCGCTGGTCGCGACCACGAAGCTCTTGTGCTGGCGCAGCACATCGTCGAGCGCCTCGCGCTCGGCGCGGCGGAAGGTCTCCTGGCCGAACATGTCGAAGATTTCGCTGAGTGTGGCGCCGCTGCGTTTTTCAATCTCGCGGTCGAGCTCGATGAAGGGCACGCCAAGCCGCTCGGCCAGCAGGCGGCCGAGCGTGGACTTGCCGCCACCGCGCAGCCCGATGAGGGCGATGCGGCGCCGGCGGGCAGCTTCCGACGGCTCGCTGAAATGGCGGAGCAGCAGGTTACGCGCTTCGGAGAGCGCGGCCGGTGAGAGCCGCTCGAGGAATTGCGACAGCAGTACCATGTCGAGCGTGGGCTCGGCGCCTTCATGCACGAGCTGCGTGACGGGAAGGCCGATGGCGCGCGAGATCCGCCGCAGCAGCACGATCGAGCCATTGCCGAGGCCTGCCTCGAGCTGCGCGAGGTAGCGCTCGGATACCTTGGCATGGCGGGCCAGCGCCTTGCGCGTCATTCCGCGCTGGTTGCGCAGCATGCGGACGCGTTCGCCGAGCCGGCGCAGATAGGTGTCGCTCTCGCGGCCGGCGATGAGCTTCGCAGCAGGTTGGGCTGCGAGCTTGGCAGCCGACTTAGCGGGCGCGGGTTTCATGGCTTTCCGCTAACATGCATTATAATGCCAGGCAAGGGTGGTGGGAACCAGACTTTTACAGGGCACTGTTGTAGGAGCGCAGCGATGGTGATAGGTCTATGCAAAATAGTGCATAAGGGGAGATGGCGGGGCATTTTGCGCCGCGGTGATTGCCATGCAGACAATCGATTACCAGACCGACCCCTCGCGCTACCGCCACTGGCGCATCGAGCGCGATGGCGAGGTCGCCTACCTGATCATGGACGTCGACCAGGACGGTGGCCTTTCCGACGGCTATGAGCTCAAGCTCAATTCCTACGACCTCGGCGTCGATATCGAATTGAACGACGCCGTGCAGCGGCTGCGCTTCGAGCATCCGGAGGTGCGCTGCGTCGTCATCAAGTCGGGCAAGGAGAATGTGTTCTGCGCCGGCGCCAATATCCGCATGCTCGGCAAGGCGACGCACGGCGCCAAAGTGAACTTCTGCAAGTTCACCAACGAGACGCGGCTTGCGATCGAGGATGCGTCGGAGAATTCCAAACAAACTTATGTCTGCGCTATTAACGGTAACGCGGCCGGTGGCGGCTACGAGCTGGCCCTCGCCGCCGATTACATAATGCTGGTGGATGATCGCCGCTCGGCGGTGGCGCTGCCGGAGATGCCCTTGCTCGCGGTTCTTCCCGGCACCGGCGGCCTCACGCGCGTCACCGACAAGCGCAAGGTGCGGCGCGACCGCGCCGATGTGTTCTGCTCGATCGAGGAAGGCATCCGCGGCGCCAAGGCTGTCGAGTGGCGGCTGGTGGACGAGGTGGTGCCCAATTCGAAATGGAAAGATGTTGTGGCCGCGCGCGCTAAGGACATTGCCGCGCGCTCGGACCGGCCGAAAGACGCCAAGGGCATCGCGCTGACGCCGCTCGAGCGCAAGATAGAGGGTGATCGCGTTTCGTATTCGCATGTGGACGTCGAGATCGACCGCACGCGCGCGCTCGTGACCCTCACCGTGCGCGGGCCGTCGGAGAGTGTGCCGGCATCTGTTGAAGCGGCGCATGCGCTCGGCGCCAAGTTCTGGCCGTTCACGGTGGCGCGCGAGCTGGAAGATGCCATTTTGCATCTGCGCACCAACGAAGCTGCCATCGGTGTCGCGCTGTTCCGCACCGACGGCAATGCGCAGGCCGTGCTCGACCACGATGATTTCCTCGCCAAAACCAATGGCGACTGGCTGATGCGCGAGATCCGGCACTATTTGAAGCGCGTCTTGAAGCGCGTGGATGTCACCGCCAAGAGCTTCATCGCATTGATCGAGCCGGGCTCGTGCTTTGCTGGAACGCTGGCGGAGCTGACTTTCGCCGCCGACCGCTCGCTGATGTTGATCGGCACTCGCGAGGGCGATAATCGCAAGCCGGCGGCGATCACGCTGGGGCAGGCGAATTTCGGCATCTACCCGATGGGTAACGGGTTGACGCGGCTGGAGACGCGTTTCCTGGGCGAGCCGAAAACGCTCGACACGCTCAAGGGCAAGATTGGCACTGCGGTGGAAGGCGAGGAGGCCGCCGAATTGGGTCTCGTCACTGCGGCCTATGAGGATTTCGACTGGGACGACGAATTGCGCGTGATGCTGGAGGAGCGCACCAGCTTCTCGCCCGACGCCATGACCGGCATGGAGGCGAACCTTCGCTTCGCCGGCCCGGAGACGATGGAAACGAAGATCTTTGGTCGTTTGACCGCCTGGCAGAACTGGATCTTCCAGCGGCCGAACGCGATCGGCGAGCAAGGCGCGCTG
The DNA here is from genome assembly GCA_035689725.1 of Pseudolabrys sp. GTDB lineage: Bacteria > Pseudomonadota > Alphaproteobacteria > Rhizobiales > Xanthobacteraceae > Pseudolabrys. The sequence continues at coordinate 1,166 of DASSLE010000365.1, read as the reverse complement.
AAACTCTACGGCAGCGGCGTGTCGCCGACGTTCAATAAGGAAAGGGTGTAGCCATGAACATCGCTCAGGTCGACTATGACGGCTTGATCCCGAACAATGTCGCGCTCGGGAAGGATGTGCGCGTCAAGCGGGCGCTGGAGAAATGGCATCCCGGCTACATCGACTGGTGGAACGACATGGGGCCGGAGGGCTTCCAGAAGTCGCTGGTCTATCTGCGCACCGCGGTAAGCGTCGATCCCAAGGGCTGGGCCAAGTTCGACTATGTGCGGATGCCGGAATACCGCTGGGGCGTGCTATTGGCGCCTCAGCACGAGGGACGCAAAATTCCCTTTGGGTTGCACAAGAGCGAGGATGCCTGGCAGGAAGTGCCGGGCGAATACCGCGCCATGTTGCGCCGCCTGGTGGTAATCCAAGGCGACACCGAGCCGGCTTCGGTCGAGCAGCAGCGCCATCTGGGCAAGACCGCGCCCTCGCTCTACGACATGCGCAACCTCTTCCAGGTCAACGTGGAGGAGGGCCGCCACCTCTGGGCGATGGTCTATGTGCTGCAGAAATATTTCGGCACCGATGGCCGCGAGGAGGCGGAAGCCTTATTGCAGCGCCGCTCCGGCGATCCCGACACGCCGCGCATGCTCGGCGCCTTCAACGAGAAGACGCCGGACTGGCTGTCGTTTTTCATGTTTACCTTTTTCACCGACCGCGACGGCAAGATGCAGCTCGAGGCACTGGCGCAGTCAGGCTTCGATCCGCTCTCGCGCACCTGCCGCTTCATGCTGACCGAGGAAGCGCACCACATGTTCGTGGGCGAGACCGGCGTCACCCGCATCATTCAGCGCACATGCGAAGCGATGAAGCAGGCCGGCGTCGATGATCCTTACGACGTCGCAAAGGTTCGCAAGCTCGGCGTCATCGACCTGCCGGCCATCCAGAAGAAGGCCAATATGCACTTCTCGTTGACGCTCGATCTGTTCGGCAATGAAATTTCGACCAACGCTGCCAATGCCTTCCACGCCGGGCTGAAGGGCCGCTATCGCGAAGACCGGCTGAAGGACGACCACCAGCTTGAGAGTGGCACCTACCCAGTGTTGCGCCTGATCAACGGCAAGGTCCAGAACGAGGATGTGCCGGCGCTGTCGGCGCTGAACATGCGGCTGCGCGACGACTAC
>DASSLE010000364.1:0-2823 GCA_035689725.1 Pseudolabrys sp. | reverse complement strand
TTTCTTTAGCAAGAGCATGACGTTGCTTATGACGGGTTAGAGGCCGCTTCTGTTAGCGGCCTTTTGATTTTGGGAGTGCTGCTGGCGCGGTGTCCGCTATTGGCCCAAAGCAGACATCCCTAGTTGCAACCGCACATGTCCGCTTTCGGGGGTAAAGCGGACATGACCGTTTGCGGGAATCCGCTTTCGCGTTCGCTATTGGGGGTAAAGCGGACATACCTTTTCGCATCGCACATATCCGCTTATGACCCAAAGCGGACATTGCCCTTCCGCAATGCTGGCTTTAGCCGCTACGATGCCAAATGCTTTGGGGTAGGGGAACCTTTGACATGCATCCACGGGAACGACTGCCTTATGCCGCGATCGAGGGACGCCGGCCCCTCAAATTGCCAAATGGCGTACGGCTGGTGATTTGGCCGGTGCTGGCACTCGAGGAATGGGATATGAGCCGGCCAATGGCGCGCATGGTCATTACCCCGCCGCAGGGTCAGCCAATGCTCCCCGACCATCCGAACTGGAGCTGGCATGAATACGGTATGCGTGTTGGCTTCTGGCGACTGCGCAAGACGATGCTCAAGCTCGGCATTAATCCGACGGTCACGCTCAATGCGAAAGTTTGCGAGACCTATCCGTCAGTCGTAAAGGCCTGCATCGACAGCGGTTGGGAACTCAATGCGCACAGCTACGATCAGGTGCCGATGCACAAGCTCGAAGACCAACGCGCGGTGATCGCGAAATCGATGGACATCATAGAAAAGTTTTCCGGAAAGCGACCGCGCGGCTGGTTTGGCCCGGGGTTAACGCAGACATTCGACACGCTCGATTATCTATCCGAAGCAGGCATCGAATATATCGGCGATTGGGTGCTCGATGACGAACCGGTGACACTGAAGACGCGTTTTAAGCCAGTCGTGGCGCTGCCTTACAATTTCGAGATCCACGACATCGTCATGATGGCGCTGCAACATCATCCCTCAGAGGAGTGGAATCTGCGAGCGCTCGATCACTTTAATACGCTTTATGCGGAAGCGGCGGAGCGCCCAAAATTCATGGCGCTCGCTTGTCACCCGTATCTGTCTGGCGTGCCGCATCGTATCGCCCACGTCGAACGCACGTTCGCGAAAATTCTCTCATATGATGGCGTGGTGGCCTGGGATGGCTGCAAAATCCTGGATTGGTACCTGGCCGAGAGCAAATTGCGGGACGCTGCTTAATGCCGCCGCGGGCTTACCGCAGTTGCTTTGTTCCTCACGACCTTTCGGCGCCCCTGAGTGGAGCATCGGCGGGACCGCTCGCCGGACTGAACGCCGTCGTCAAGGATATGTACGACATCGCCGGCGAGCGCACGGGCTGCGGCAGCCCCGAGTGGCTCGCAACTCACGCGCCTGCATCCCGGAACTGCCCACCGGTGCAGAAAATTCTCGAAGCTGGCGCGACCATCATCGGAAAGACGGTGTGCGACGAGTTTTTCTACAGCGTGAGCGGCGCCAACGCGCATTACGGGACACCGATCAATGCCCGCGCGCCCGGTCGTCTGCCGGGTGGCTCGTCATCGGGCTCAGCTGCGGCCTGCGGCGCTGGTTTGTGCGACTTCGGGCTCGGTAGCGATACCGGGGGATCAGTGCGGGTGCCGGCGTCTTTCAATGGCATTTACGGCCTACGTCCGACACATGAACGCATCGAGCACACGGGCGTCGCCGACATGGCGCCGAGTTTCGATGTGCCGGGCTGGTTTGCAGCAACGCCCGGCGTATTCCGTAAAGTTGGGTCCGTGCTGCTCGACAACAGACACGTCACGGCAAAGATCGACCGTGTCGTGCTGCTGGAAGATGCCTTTGCGCAGGCGGAGGAACCCGTGGCCGATCTGCTTCGCACACTGCTCGAACTCATGAGCGACGACCTGCCGGAAATAGTACATGGCAAGATCGCACCGGATGGATTCGATCCGTGGCGCGAGGCCTTCCGAATTGTGCAGGCCTATGAGACCTGGCAGACCTTTGGCGAGTTTATCAGTACCCAGAAGCCTAAGATTGGGCCCGGCGTGCGCGAGCGGATGGCATTTGCCTCTACCGTCACGAAATCTCAGGCCGATGCGAACCGTGATGTCATAGCCAAAGCGCGCGAGCACATCCGGGCGATTGCCGTGCCAGGCGCGGTTCTGGCATTGCCGACCTCTCCCAGTATCGCACCCAAAATCGAAACATCTGGAGGCGAACTAGAAGAATTTCGCACGCGCGTGATGCGACTGACCTGCACGGCAGGCGTTTCTGGCTTGCCGCAGATGAGCATCCCGGGTGGGACCATCAATGGATGCCCAGTGGGCCTATCCTTTATCGGCTGGGCCGGCGGCGACGAAGCACTCCTCGACCTTGCCTGTGAATTGTCGCACCACTGCGGTATGGCGGCCTGAGCCGCCAATAAACAAGGTAGTACTCCAATGTCCGCTTTTGCGGTCGCTATTGAGGGTAAAGCGGACATGGGCTAGTGCACCGCAAATGTCTGCTTTTGACCCAAAGCGGACATCGATTAAGGGCGAGTTTCTGCGGATTCAAGCCCAGGCGTCCGCATCTCTTAATCTTAAACTACGATTCCAAGGGGCTCGCACGGTTGGGGTTCGACCTATCACTATCGCCCATTCTATCTGTGGGGCACGCTTGCTACTTTATCCCCCATGCTTGTTGCTGAAATTTGCATCATTGTGGTGCTCATCATACTCAATGGCTTACTCGCGATGTCTGAGTTGGCCATTGTTTCATCTCGCCCAGCTCGTCTCCGGCGAATGGTTGATATGAACGTCAACGGATCACGCCGCGCGCTCTCGCT
>DASSLE010000363.1:0-2949 GCA_035689725.1 Pseudolabrys sp. | reverse complement strand
GAGGAGGTTCCGCCGGCCGTGGCGATCACCGCCACCCGACGTTTCACCAAATCACTCGCCAGCGCCGGCAACTGGTCGTATTGACCGTTGGCCCATCGGTATTCGATGGCCACGTTTTGGCCTTCGACAAAGCCGGCGTCTTTTAGCCCCTCGCGGAATGCCGCCACGAAGTGAGCAAAGGGCTCAGGCGAAGCGCTGTGCAGAAACCCGATCACTGGCATCGACTGCTGCTGCGCGTGTGCGGCAAGCGGCCACGCCGTTGCTGTGCCAACGAGTGTGATGAAATCGCGCCGCTTCATTCGATGACCTCGTCGGCGGTGGCGAGCAACTGCGGATGGAATTTGAGCCCGAGCGATTTGGCGGTCTTGAGGTTGATCACCAGGTCGAATTTGGTGGACTGCAGAACAGGAAGATCGGCTGGCTTCTCACCCTTGAGAATCCGGCCGGCGTAGATGCCGATTTGCCGATAGGCATCCACAATGCTTGGCCCATAGCTCATCAGGCCACCAGCCACGGCCTCTTCCCGATCGGCGTAGATCGCCGGCAGCGCGTGGCGCGCCGCCAGCGCGACCAGCTGTTCCCGATTGGAGAACATGAACGCGCCAGCACCGACGATTAGAGCGTCGGCCCCGCGTTGCACGAACGTTGCAAAGGCTGTCTCGATATCGCGGTCGCTGCTGGCATCCAGAATGATGAGTTGGTGTCCGATGGCCTGCGCCGCGGCCTGTACGTCTCTTCGCTCCGCCTCGGTGTCAACGTTGCCCGGATTCACGAGCATGGCAATTAACGTCGCCTTGGGCACGAGCTGGCGCAACAGGTCCAGCCGCTTCGCCCCTAAGCCGCTGACCAAAAAGGTCGCGCCGGTGATATTGCCACCCGGCCGGTTAAGGCTGGCGACGAGGCCATCCCTGACCGGGTCGCTCCCGATTGCGAAGATGATCGGGATCGTCGTAGTTGCTGTCTTGGCCGCGACCGCCGCGTTGAGATTGCCGACGATCACGGCCACCGGCCGGCGGATCAGATCGGCTATTAGCGCAGGCAATCGATCCAGGTGACCTTCTGCGGAGCGGAGTTCAATCGCGATGTTTTGGCCTTCGATATAACCGGTGTCCTTCAGACCCTGACGAAATGCTGTCACGAGGTCCGCGGCATCGGCAAGGGACACGCTACGCAGGAACCCGACCACCGGCATCGCTGGCTGCTGCGCATGCGCCATGAGTGGCCAACCGACCGCCGTACTGCCGAGAAGCGTGATGAACTCGCGCCGCTGCATGTCCGCCCCTTGGCTCTGGACGAAGCATCCTAACGGCTCAAACGAGTACTTTGATAGGGGCTGAAACCGACACCAAAACATTGCCGCAATGCACAGCTGATGTCCGCTTTGGGCCAGAAGCGGACTCATGCGTCGCAACATCGCTATTCAATTACGTCATCGGCAATGGAAAGAATGTCTGGCGGAATGGTGAGTCCAAACACTTTTGCGGTCTTCAGATTGATTACAAACTCGAATTTGGTGGGCTCCATCACCGGCAGGCTGGCCGGGCTTTCACCCCGCAGTATTCGCCCGGCGTAGATCCCCGCCTGGCGATATTGGTCAGCGAGATTGGGTCCGTAACTCATCAGTCCGCCGGCTAAGACGTATTCGCGCCACGGGTAACAGCCAGCGATCCGATATTTTGCAGAAAGTTCGACAATTCTGTCGCGGTGGGCATCAAAAAAAGGGTCCGCCATGACAGTGAGTGCTACATTACGCTGCTTTGCCAATGTTGTGAACGCCTCGTCCAAGCCAATTTGTGTGTTGGCATTGAGTTCATGAAGCTGAATTCCGAGCGTGTTTGCCGCAGCATGTGCGCCCTTAAGAAAAAGCTTCACAATCGGGCTGGCGGGGTTAACGAGATACCCAACAGTCTCGGCAGTAGGCACGGTCTGCTTTAACAAACCCAGCGATTTGCCTGGAAGTTCTGTTACGACATTGCTGATGCCAGTAACGTTGCCGCCCGGCTGGTTCAGGCTGCTCACCAAACCCAAAATAACTGGGTCACTGGCCAAAAAAACGATTGGAATGGTCGAGGTTGCGGCTTTAGCTGCGAGCGCCGAAGGAGACCCTCCTGCCGCAAAGAGTACGGCAACATTCAGGTTGACAAGATCGGATGCCAGCGTTGCTAATCGCTCGTAATGACCTTCGGCCCAGCGGAATGCGATTACAGTACTCTGGCCCTCGACAAATCCCATTTGACGCAGACCTTTGCGAAATGCTGCGACTAGGTCGGCGGACTCACCTGGCGATCTGCTGCTTAGGAAACCGATTACCGGCATTGCCGGCTGCTGCGCCCGCGCGACGAGCGGCCATGCCGCTGCACCGCCGACAAGACTGATGAACTCGCGCCGCTTCATGGGCCCCTGAAAACGCACTTAGTGCAAGGGTTAAAGCTTAGCATTTTGCGACGCAGCGGCGAGCGGGAAATGTTCGGGGCCGATGTCCGCTTTGGGTCAAAAGCAGACATGAAGACCACTTCGCGCGATGTCTGCTTTATCCCCGAAAGCGGACATACGCGGTGCAAAAAGAAATATCCGCTAAAGTGACAGAAGCGGACATGAAGTTTTTAGGCCTCCAACAAAATCGGCCCTCTGTAACGTTCGAGTGCGTGTTACTTTTGTGGTACCCCTTCGACAGCAAAAATTCTGAGCTTTGCGTACTTGTCGCCGATTTTGCGAGCTTCCAAATAAGCCGGAGACGTATACGCCGCTTTCGCCTTGTCGATGTTCTCAAAAACCGACAAAACGATGCGTGATTTTGGCGGCTCGCCAGAGAGAGACACGGTTTGCCCACCGGCTGCGAGTTGTTTTTGGCCACTGTCTTTGAGTGCTGCCACAGCGAGCGGGACGAATTCCTTCGCATAAGCTTCTTTGTTGGTCACATCGTTCTCTGAGATAACGTAAGCGAGCGGC
>DASSLE010000362.1:0-4864 GCA_035689725.1 Pseudolabrys sp. | reverse complement strand
GCGTCGTATGCGGCCGTCGTTGTAGATGCCAAAGGCATTGGCGTAGAAGGTCCACTCCTTCCAGCCGGCGAGCTTTTCAAGATCGATGTAAAGCTGCGCCTCCAGCTTGCCCTGATCAATGGTCCCGCGCCGGATGCCTCCGGACAAATTGCTCAGCACATCGTTCGTGTAGATCAGATTGTACGAAATGCCGTGGTCATAGAGCTGCTTCCGAATTCCGAACGGGTCGCCGTTCTGTAGAAGGCTGGTGGCGATCGAGGGTTCGGTGATGCCGAGGCTCTGCGGCGCGCCTTGTGCCCGCAGTGGTGCGGCGTCTATGCCAGCAAGGACCGCAACCACCGCGCAGTGAATGAGCCACCGACGTAACTTCATACCGACCGCAATAGCATTTATTGCACTGCACCAAGGCGCCAGATAGGCCGAGCCTCCTGAAAACAGGAGACATTTATGCCCAGAAAAACTGACAGGTGGATGACCCGCCAAATGCCCGTTCGGCCGACGAGCATAGCCCCGAAAAAGCCCGAGGCAATTTGTCCATGAGCGAAACAGGTCGAAATCCGCACATTTAAAGACGTTTTCCAAGCTAGCTGGCCGTCGGTGCCCACTGCGTGGCAGCAAAGCCCCGGTGGCACCCGGATTTACCGTGAATTCTTTATTTCGTGGTAATGCCGTAACACAGCATCAATTCACTATAACGCTCACCAACAGTGGAAGACCGGGACGAATTCCTTGGATCGGCTTGTCGAAACGATTATGTCGCAATTTACGCTGCGGCCGCAGGTGCGCACTCGCAATAGTGTGATCGCCGCGGTCGTTCTGATCTTTTGTACATGGCTTGCAGTGACCGCAACCACGTACGCACCGCGCGCGGACAAGCTTGCCGAGTCGGAAGCGACAACCCAGGGCCGCCGTGAAGGTGCATTGTATTACCCGACGCCAAAGCAATGGGCTTCGCTGACGACCGCGCCGGTCACCGAAGTCGTGTTCCGCACCGAGCATTTGACCGAGGGCAAGATCAGCGTCGATGAGGACCGTGCAACGCTGGTGTTCTCGCCATATTCGGGCCGCGTGATCAAACTGCTCGCCAAACCCGGCGACACAGTAAAAGCGGGCCAACCGCTTTTCATCGTTGAAGCACCGGACATGGTGCAGGCGCAGAACGATTTCATCACTGCGATCTCCAATTTGAATAAAGCCCGCTCGGCGCTGGAGCTTGCAAAGATCGTCGAGCAGCAAAACAAAACGTTGTTTGAATCCCGCGCCGGCCCGCTTCGCGATCTGCAACAGTCGCAGGCGACGACTCGTGCCGCCGAGAACGACGTGCGCTCCTCCCAAACCTCACTGGAGATGACGCGTAACCGCTTGCACATCCTCGGCATGAACGATGACGAAATCACTAAATTCAGCGACACCGGCGCGGTCAGCCCGCAAATGACCATCTATTCGCCGATCGCGGGCACCGTGATTCAGCGCAAGGTTGGCCCTGGGCAATACGTCAACACCTCATCTCAGAATAGCAGCGCGAGCGATCCGACCTTCATCATCGGTGACCTGTCCACGGTTTGGCTCATTGCCTATGTGCGCGAATCCGATGCGCCAAGCGTGCAGGTGGGACAGGCGTTGCATTTTACAGTTCTCGCGTATCCGAACCGCGTATTCCCGGCGAACATCTCCTTTGTCGCAACCTCACTCGACACGGGAACGCGGCGACTGCTGGTGCGCGCTACGATCGACAATTCGCAGCATCTGTTGCGCCCCGAAATGTTTGCGAGTGTCACCATCCTCACCGGCGAAGGAGAGAGTTCGCCGGCAATTCCACGGGATGCAGTCATCTACGACGGTAAAGCCACTCATGTCTGGGTCGCGCGCGACGACAAATCAGTCGAACGGCGTGATATCAAGACCGGGTTGTCTAACGGACAGATGATCCAGGTTATCGAGGGCCTGCACGACGGTGAATCCGTCGTGAGCAAGGGTAGCCTGTTCGTCGATCGCGCTGCCGCGGGAAGCTGACCGATCCATGTTGCGCAGTCTTATGTCGTTCTGCCTGTCGCGGCGGCCGCTGGTGCTGGTCGCTTATGCAGGTTTTATTGGCGTCGGCTGCGCCGCCTTCATAACGCTCAATATTGAAGCCTATCCCGACCCCGCGCCACCGATCATCGAGATCATCGCGCAATATCCCGGCCAGTCGCCCGAGGAAGTTGAGCGTTACGTAACTATTCCTCTGGAGATCGCGGTCGCCAGTACGCCTGGCCTCACCTACATCCGCTCGAACACCGTGTTTGCGCTCGGCTTCATCCGCCTGCAATTCGAATATGGCCGCGATTACAATTTCGTGCGCCAGCAGGTTACGAACCGGCTGAAGGATGCCACGCTCCCAGCAGCCGTTACGCCGGTGATCTCGCCAGCCGGCGGCATCAGCGAAATCCTGCGCTATCAGCTCAAAGGCCCGCCCGGCATGGACCTCATCGAGCTCAAGACTATCCAGGACTGGGTGGTTGAGCGCAAATTGCGGATCGTCCCGGGAGTCGCCGCCATCTCGCCGCTGGGCGGCAAGACCAAGGAATATCAGGCCGAAATCGACCTGGACCGCATGCGGTCTTATGGCCTCACTTTGCCGCAGATTATCAATGCGATTTCCACCAGCAACGCCAATGTCGGCGGCCGCACCATCGCCGTCGGCGAACAATCGGTCAATGTACGCGGCGTCGGCGCACTCGGTTCAATCAGCGACATCAACAATATCGTCGTGAGCCAGCAGGGCGGGCTGCCTGTCGTGCTATCCGATATTGCGCACAATCAGGTCGGCTTCACGCCGCGTCTGGGAATTGCTGGCCGTGACAACCATGATGACATCCTGTTCGGCATCGTACTGATGCAGAAACTCGAACGTACCATGGATGTTGTAACGCGCGTTCGCGCGGCGATTGAACGCATCAACAGCGACGGCAGTCTGCCGCCAGGCGTGAAGATCGAGCCGTACTACGATCGGGGCGATCTGGTTGCGATCACCGTACGCACCGTCATGCATAATATGCTGTTTGGCATCGCCCTGATCTTTCTCATTCAATGGGTTTTTCTTGGCAATCTGCGCTGCGCCCTGATCGTCTCCGCGACAATCCCGGTGGCGCTATTGCTCGCCGTCATCATCACGGTCCTGCGCGGAGATTCGGCCAACCTGCTATCGGTCGGCGCGATCGATCTCGGTATCATCGTCGACGGTACTGTCATCATGGTGGAAAACATTTTCCGCCATCTCGCGCACCACTCAACGCGTCATCCGTCTGACACAAGCCGCAGTGACCGGCTGCACCGAATCCTGGCGGCCGCGGTCGAGGTGGATAAGCCAATTTTCTTTTCGGTAATCATTACCATCGCAGCCTTCCTGCCTCTTTTCACCATGCAGGGCGTCGAAGGCCAGATCTTCGGCCCGATGTCGCGCACCTACGCCTATGCGCTGCTTGGCGCGGTCATTGCGACTTTCACGGTAACGCCAGTGATGTCGTCAATCCTGCTGCCGGAAAGGGTGGAAGAAATCGAGACATTCATCGTACGCAAGATCCGCGAAGTCTATCAGCCTGTGCTCGCCCTTGCCGTACGCAATGCGCACATGGCGGCTATGGTCGCTGTTGCCTTCCTGGTCGTGTGCGGCACCCTTGGGATGCGGCTTGGCACCGAATTTCTGCCTAAACTGGAAGAGGGCAACCTCTGGATTCGAGCACTGCTCCCGCCCACAATCACGCTCGATGCAGGCCGGGATACTGTCAACAAGATCCGTGGCGTCATCGCCAGCTATCCGCCCGTGCGAACGGTCGTATCCGAGCAAGGCCGCGGCGAGGATGCCACCGATCCGGACGGATCTTTCGTCGCCGAATTCTTCGTGCCGCTTAAGCCGTTTGAGGAATGGCCGAATGGCCTGACCAAGCCAAAACTTGTTAAGGAATTGGCGGAACGGCTGGAAAACGAATTCATCGGCATCGACTTCAACTTCTCACAATACATCCAGGACAACATCGAGGAAGCTGTCTCCGGTGTGAAAGGTGAAAATTCAGTCAAGATCTTCGGTCGTGACCTTGCCGAGCTCGAACGTTTGTCGAAAGCGGTCAAGAACGAACTCGCGAAGGTGCCGGGAGTGACCGACCCGGGCGCGTTCAATTTGCTCGGCCAACCGAACCTTGTGATCCAGGTCGACCGCGCCAAGGCAGCCCGTTATGGCATCACCGTCAGCGACATGAATACCGTGGTTCAGGCCGCGATTGGCGGTCAGGAAGTGACCCGCATCTATGAAGGTGAGATGAACTTTCCGCTCGCTGTGCGGTTGGCGCCCCAGTATCGCGACAATGTCGACGCCATCCGCTCGGTCCCCGTGGCCTTGCCAAATTCTGACCCGAAATCGCCAACGGCTTACATTGCGTTGGGTGATGTCGCCGAAGTGAGACTGGAAACCGGTGCGGCCTACATCTATCGGCAGAACACTGAGCGCTTCGTGCCCATCAAATACAGCGTGCGCGGCCGCGACCTTGGCTCAACCGTTGCCGATGCACAGGCGCGCATCGCCAAAAACGTGCAATTGAAAGAAGGCTACCGGCTGGAGTGGTCGGGCGAATTCGGCGCCCTGGTCGAGGCCAAGAAGCGGCTTGCGATCATCATTCCCCTCAGCCTGGTGCTGATCATGATGCTGCTCTACAGCCTATTCAATTCCGTGCGCGACAGCCTGTTGGCTTTGTCCGGCATTCCATTTGCGGCGTGCGGTGGAATTCTCGGGCTCTACTTGTTTGGTCTGAACGCCAGCGTGTCGGCCGCCGTTGGCTTCATTTCCTTGTTTGGCGTGTCGGCCATGGACGGCATCCTGCTCGTCTCCTAC
>DASSLE010000361.1:0-7459 GCA_035689725.1 Pseudolabrys sp. | reverse complement strand
GATGCCGAATCGTGATGGGTTCATTCCCGACGCGCGTCCCGAACTGGACCTTTATCAATGATTTGGCGATCCGATATCGATTTATGATTTTCGATCAAAAGGTCACAGGCCGACTGCGCGACTATTCGCATAAACGTGCAGAACCCCGGGCAAAATCCCGGGGTTTTCTTTTGGTGAGAGCCGCACGGTACATGCTCACGCAATGTCGCTTGCAACATTGCCCCCTTCAGTGGCTGTTACCCTAGACTACCGCTATGCGCGCCATTGGTCCGCTCAGTGCGCTAGCAAGACCGGTAGTGTCGCTGCCGCCATAACATGTCGGGTTGCTCCGCCGAATACCATTTGTCTCAATCGACTCTGGGTAAAGGCACCTTTAATCAAGAGATCGCAGGCCAATGTTTGAGCAGCCTCCAGAATAGCCTCACCGGTATTTTTACCATCAAGCCCTACGGTTAGCGGCTCTGCCGGAATGCCGTTCCGTTGCAGATATCTGATCATCTGGTCTGCCGACGGGCCCGGAACTCCAGTTCCTCCGGTGACCGTCAGGACTGTAACCCGTTCGGCTCTCTCGAGAAGTGGCATTGCCAGAGCCACGGCGCGCGTCTGCTCAGTGCTGCCGTTCCAAGCGATCAACACGTTGGTACCGATGCGTTCAGGCGGTGACGGTGGGGCTAGGAGCATCGGCCGGCCGCTCTCGAACAGACCGGACTCAAGCGCTCGATGATATAAAACAGGCGAATTTGCATCCGGCCGGTTCATCACGATCACGTCGAAGGCACGGCCGTAGTTGCCAACGAAGGTTTCGCCTTCGAGGGGCTCGTTTAGCCAGCCGAACGATAGGGATATTCTTCTCTCAGTTGAGCGAGGCACACCGCTTTTCTGCATGAAGGTTTCAAACGTCCGTCGTGCCCGCTGCGCCTCAGCTGCCATCTCCTGCTTGTACTGTTCCACCGGAAAGGCGATGGCAATGTCGCCTGAAGCAAATTCCTCAGTCGCCCAACGCAGCGGGAACCCTTCGATGTAGCTATCGTAGCGTCGAGCCAACAGCAGGGCGGTTTCCAACACTGATTGCATGCCATCATTCATTTCCATCGGCACTAAGATGGTTTTCATACTCATGATCGCCTCCAGTCAGTCTCATCCTCCCTCAGGGTATATGACTTGCTGCATTGAATTTAATAATGCCGTGATGTGTCAGTGGTGGGGGCTTGAGCCGGTTCGAATTCGAGATTTCCGATGCCAACTTGTAATTATTGTAACAATACTTATTGCGGGTGGGCAGACGTCAGTGACAGCTACTCCCGCGACTTCGGAATTGGGAGCCAGCGCTAAGCGTGCACGGGCTTAAACTAGACTGCCAAGGAGGTCGCCTTCCAAGGCGGCCTCTTTTCCTCGCTAGTGAACGCGCGGAAGCGCCACGATGTGCGCTTTTGGCACCAAGCGGACGCGCGACAGCGACCAATCAATATCCGTTCATAGCTTTCAGATATTTCCACTGGGCCGTTGGAATGGCCATCCTCCCTTAAGTTGCTGACCGCGCTGGCGTGCAAAATTCACGCTCATAACCGATGATGCCGGAACACGATGCGCGCCTTCATAGTTCATGCCCACCTAGCCGCCGTTGACACTCATCCAGGTAGAAGCGATCCTGAATCATCGGCCCTAAAAGCCGAGCATGCTGGGCCGACAAACTCGTGACGCTAGTGATTCGTGCAGTTTGTTCAGAGGGGTAGAGAGCATGCCAATGATCCGCACATTATATATCGTCGCAATTGCATTGGGGCTTGCTGCTCCTGCAATGGCGGAAGACGTAGTCAATTTCGGTGTCCAGCCTTCGACGCAGCCAATCCTAATTGCGCATGGGGCGGGCTACCTCAAGCCGATCGAAGAGAAATACAAGATCAAGATCGTACTTCGATCGTTTTCCTACGGCGCGCCTGAGAACCAGGCGCTTGCCGCCGGAGAACTACAAATCGCATCCGCGGGCATGGGTCCGGCTATCCTCGCGGCGGCGCGTTTGCCTGCGACTCTGGTGGCTATCGATATCCTCGATCAAACCGCGATCCTGGTACCGAAGGATTCAAAGATCACATCGGTCGCTGGCCTCAAGGGGGCGAAGATAGCGTTTCCTGGCGAGGGCTCGCAGCAATATCCGCTGCTGATCAAGGCGCTCGCCGACGTTAATCTTACCGTAAATGACGTGCAATTGTTTAAGACCGACGGCTCGCAGGTGACTACGTTACTTGCCAACAAGAGTGTTGATGCCGGCATCACCTGGGATCCGCATGTCTCTCGCGCGCTCGCCGACGGTGTCGGTCGAGTGCTGGCAAACTCGGCCCAGATCATGCCGATCAAGAACGGACATTATGTCGGTGACGGCACCTATGTGCGCGATGACTTCATGGCTGCGCATCCCGACATCGTACAGGACCTAATCACCGTTCAGGTCAAGGCCATCGATCTGATCCTCAAGGACCCCGATCGTGCCATCGATATCTGGACCAAGGAGAACGGCTTCCCGCGTCCTGTGATCGAATATGCGATCAAGCAAAAGATATCGGTGTTCGACCGCAACATCGTTCCGGACAAGTCGACCGTCGATGCCTACACCGCGTTTCTCAAGAAGGCTGGATTGTTGAAGGATGCCGACAATCCAAAGATCGAGACCAAGTTCGCGGAACAGGCGTTGAAGGACGTCAAGTGAGTCGGCTGGCGGGACGATGACCAGTGCGCCCGTGCCCGCAGGTGTAACGTCGCGCGGGCCGGTGGCGCGTTTGCTTAGTCAACTGGCGAAGCTCCAGCGCTATCTGTATGCCGCCATCGGTGTAGTCGCGGTGTGGTGGGCGGTGGTGTTGATTGCCAAGCCGCATGTTTCACTGCTGCCGTCGCCGCTTTTGACCGCACGGACGTTCGTAACCTTGGTGGCGAGTGGCGAATTGCCGCGCCACGCTGCCTATAGCGTGTTTCGGGTGTTGTGTGCTTGGTCGCTTGCTACTGTCGTGGCGGTGCCGCTCGGCTTTGCCATGGGGCGCTGGTGGCGGCTCGAGCGGGTGCTCGACCCGGTGGTCGAACTATTTCGCCCAATCTCGCCACTCGCCTGGATCCCACTCGCCATTCTTTGGTTCGGGATCGACGAGGGCGGCAAGATTTTCGTGATTTTCATCGGCACTTTCTTCCCGATCCTGCTAAACACGATCGCGGGGGCGAAAAGCATCGATCCGGTGCTGATCCGCGCCGGCCGCATCCTCGGCTGCGCGGACGATGCATCGCTGTTTCGCAAGGTTGTACTGCCGGCCTCGCTCCCGCAGGTGATCGTCGGCTTGCGCATCTCATTTGGCACCGGCTGGGCCGCGATCATCGCAGCTGAGCTAGTCGCTGCGCGGTCCGGACTTGGCTACCTGATTTCTAACGGCATGGAAGTATTGCGCTCGGACTTTGTGCTGGTCGGCATGGTCACTATCGGTATCCTCGGCGTACTGTTCGACGCCGTGTTCCGGTGGGTTGATCGCCGCTACAATTGGATGGGCGCATGAACCGCGCGATGTCCAGCACGGCTAAGCCCAGCACCGCCAAGACTTTGTCGCTGCGCGGCCTTGCCAAGAGTTACGCGACCGCCGACGGCCGCACGATCGAAGCACTACAGCCGATCGATCTCGACATCGCATCGGGCGAATTTCTGATGGTGGTCGGCCCTTCGGGCTGCGGCAAGTCTACGCTACTCAACATTCTCGCCGGATTGACTCCGCCGTCGGCGGGTGAAGCGCGAGTGGGCGACACTCTGGTGCAGGGGCCGGACATCGATCGCGGGATGGTGTTCCAGGACTACGCCCTGTTCCCGTGGCTCGATGTGATTGGGAATGTGGAATTTGGTCTCGAGCGCAAGCGCGTGCCGCGCCGCGAACGGCGCGAGATTGCGATGCGCTATCTTGCGATGGTCGGCCTTGCCGACTTCGCCGAAAAGCGCCCGCGCGAACTCTCCGGGGGCATGAAACAGAGGGTGGCGATCGCGCGGACGTATGCCACCGACCCTTCGATCATCTTCATGGACGAACCGTTCGGCGCGCTCGACGCGCTGACGCGCCGCTATCTGCAGCATGAATTGCTTGGCATCTGGCAACAGCATCGCAAAACGGTTGTATTCATCACCCATTCGGTGGTGGAGGCGATCTATCTCGCCGACCGTATCGTATTGATGACGGCGCGGCCCGGCCGCATCAAGACAGTGATTCCGGTTAAACTTGCGCATCCCCGCGACCCAACATCGGACGAATTCCGCGCGATCGAGCGTCGGGTCTACGCCGATCTGGACGAGGAACTTATCAAAAGCTTCCGCATGGAAGGTCGCGACCCCACGGGCGACCTAGAATAGCGTATCCTTGTTTTTGCAATCCGCAATGCCGACCGACTCTTGTTGTACGACCTGTGTGTACCGAGAACCTCATCCGCATTGATTAGCCGAACGAATCGCCCAACGTCAGCGGACCATGATCGCGCTGCTATGTTTCGTATTGACCGTCTTGGCCGTGTCATTTAAGTCGAAGAGCCGGCTTGAAGCCGAGAACGCGGCGCTCCGACATCAGCTGATCGTTCTGCGACGTAAGGTGCAAGGTCACGTTCGGCTCACCAACAATGATCGCTGGTTTTTTATCCAACTGTATCGATGGTTTCCGTCGATCCAGCAGGCCCTCGCAATCATCCGGCCCGAGACCCTGGTGCGGTGGCATCGGGCGGGCTTTCGCTGCTATTGGCGTTGGAAATCGCGCCCATTGGGAGGGCGCCCTCAGATCGCGACGGACCTGCGTGCGCTGATCCGGCGGATGAGCGTGGAAAATCCGCTTTGGGGCGCGCCGCGCATCCACGGCGAACTGCTTAAGCTCGGCTTTTCAGTCGCTCAATCAAGCGTCGCCTAGTACATGGTTAAACGGCATGGACCGCCAAGTCAGAGATGGCGCACATTCTTGCGTAATCACGCGCCGGACATCGCCGCCATGGATCTGTTCGTTGTCCCGACCATTCACTTCGATCTGCTCTATGCCTTCGTCATCGTCCGACTGGACCGTAGAGAGCTCGTCTGGATCAACGTCACAGCAAGCCCGACGGCAGAATGGATTGCACGCCATCTCACCGAGGCATTTCCTTGGAATGAGGCTCCGCGCTACCTGATCCGCGATCGCGATCGCGTCTACAGTGCGGTCGTCACACGCCGATTACGCGCCATGGGCATCCGAGACAAGCCTGCTGCACCAGCCTCGCCTTGGCAGAACGGCTTTGCCGAGCGGCTGATCGGATCGATCCGGCGCGAGTGTTTGGATCATTTCGTCGTCTTCGGCGAGGCGCATCTGCGCCGCATCCCGCAAGCCTATGCCGGCTATTACAACGACATCAGAACGCACCGGTCATTGGATAAAGATGCGCCGGTCTCTCGCCCGGTTCAGCGAACCGGAATCATTAGTTCACACGCAATCCTTGGCGGACTTTATCACCACTACGTCCGGATTTAGGTTTTTGGTGCGCACAGCCCAGGACTGCCAATGCTCCGAGGCGCCCGGCGTAATCCCAAAAGATCCATGTTGCTGGATCAGATTGTTCTAGTCGCACGATTTGCGACAGCACCATTGGGACGAGGGCAGCCACGAACCAGAGCGGCGCGGAAACGGCGCGAAGCGACATAGCCGACGTCTAGCACGGCTCGGGTAACGGCTACTGGGAATATCGGGAGATCGGTGAATGAGTGATCCCACCGCGTCTTGGTCGCGTTTTTAGGTCAGCGTCTCGATCATTTTTTCTTTCGGCGCTTCCGGTTCGGCCGCCCGTCCAAAATGGTCTCGACCGGCAGGCCCGAATGTTTGGAGATTTCTTCAGCAGCCTTGTCTCTAGCGTAAGACGCCGGTTTGCCCGCGTCTTTCAGCTTGTCCCTGAGTTTTCGGAAAGGTTGTAGGGCGCGTGCAGCGGAAATGCGCTGCCACGTGGTTCTCCCGCCCCGACCAGCAAAACCCTCACGCAGCAACAACGCCAGCACTAAATAAGCGGGCACCCTGAGCGGTCCCGGTTCGTTCACCCAATCCAGGAAACACAGTTCGATTGCTGCATCGATAGCTTTGTCATCGTGCGACCGGCGATAAGTTTGGCGATAGGCGCGGCGTGCTTGGGTTAAGCTGCGCTGCTCGATTATCCGGTAGATCGAGACTTCGTCGTGACCTTTCATCGCCTGACCCCGCCCGTTTCGATCCTGTGACAGGCATCACTTTATTGTCGATTATTGCGAAGTTTGTGAAACCGACGTTTAGCGTTTCGGGGCCACATAGGGTAACTGTGCGGCCTGGTGCCGCGTAATTGCGCCAGCGTTCGCGCAAGCCGAAGGAAGAACCCGGTGAGCAAACGTCCACTACGATGGTCGTCCCTGACGGCATCAACTTCAAATTCGCTATGTTTCTCGAGCCACTTAGGGCCTGGCCCACGCATATAATGAAGTTCAGGGCGGTAACGCTTGATTGGCATTATCATTGGATTGTCGCGATGCGCTGCAGGTTGGCGGAATCCTACTCGCGGCCTTGTGGCCGATCCTGGGAGTTCAAGAATTAGGACTTCGCCCGCGTTCTGGCTGTGATGGGGATCACAAGATTTGCGATTGCGGGAGCGCGGTGCCGGAGCACCCGCGACACTCGATGCGATCCTGTCCCTACCGAAAATCAAATCCCAAGTACTGATGGTGCAGCCCACCAAGCACAGGCCGCCCTTCGATACGCCCGGCGCGCTGAATGAGCCTTCGAACCGGTTGTGTGTACCGAGAACTTCATCCATTGATTAGCCGAAAGAATTGCGCACCCCTGATTGCGCTGCTGTGTTCCGTTGTCCCTGTCGTAAATTTGATCCGGTTGGCAATCGGTTGAGAATCGGACGATCCTGCGTTCAATGTGGGATCTCTGCAGGCTGATCTTTGGTTTGGTCGTTGACCTGTTTCGGTCACGAGCAGCGCTGGAAGCCGAAGTCCTAGTGCTCAAACAGCAGATCATCGTGTTGCGACGGGGCAAGCCATTTCGGGCTGTCGATAGGTTTGTGCTGGGTTGGGCCTGCCACCTGTTGCCGAAGGCCCGAGAGGCGCTCGCCATCATTCGACCCGATACCGTCGTTCGGTGGCAGCGTGCAGGCTTCCGATTGTTTTGGCGTTGGAAGTCCAGGCATCGTCTAGGCCGTCCAGCGGTGCCAACTGAGATCCGACAGTTAATCCGCGAGATGAGCATCGCCAATCCTTTATGGGGCGCGCGCCGTATCCACGGCGAACTGCTTAGGCTCGGGATCGATGTCGGGCAGACCAGTCTTGCCAAGTATATGGTGCGCCGAAAAGGTCCGCCGTCGCCGGGCTGGAAGACGTTCCTGCGCAACCACGCCAATGGGATCGCGGCGATGGATTTGTTTGTCGTTCCGACCGTCTCCTTCCGACTGCTCTATGGACTGCTGA
>DASSLE010000360.1:0-8406 GCA_035689725.1 Pseudolabrys sp. | reverse complement strand
GCCAATGTCGAGGCGCTGGATCTTCTGCCCATCGGCGCCCACCAGTCGTGCTTCGAAGACTTCGTTACGCGGCGTCGCCAGCTTGGCGAGAATGGACCAGTATTCTCTTGCGACGAATTTCTCGATTTCCAGCTCGCGGTCGCAGACGAGCCGAAGCGCGACCGATTGCACACGGCCAGCCGAGCGCGCGCCCGGCAGCTTGCGCCAAAGGACCGGCGAGAGCGTGAAGCCGACGAGGTAGTCGAGGGCACGGCGGGCGAGATAGGCATCGACCAATGCGGCATCAATGACGCGCGGATGCTTCATCGCCTCCGTCACCGCTTGCTTGGTGATGGCGTTGAACACCACGCGTTCGATCTTTTGGTCCTTGAGCGCCTTCTTTTCCTTCAGCACCTCAAGCACGTGCCAAGAAATTGCTTCACCCTCACGGTCCGGGTCGGTGGCGAGAATCAGCTTGTCGGCGCCCTTGAGCGCGCGTGCGATGTCGTTCATGCGCTGGTTCGATTTGGCGTCGACCTCCCAGAGCATGCAGAAATCGTTATCCGGATCCACCGAGCCATCCTTGGGGGGCAGGTCGCGGATATGGCCAAAAGAGGCCAGAACCTCATAGCCGGGGCCGAGGTATTTATTGATCGTCTTCGCCTTGGACGGCGACTCAACTACGACAATATTCATGGAAATCCAATGGGTTATCCGCCAGAACCGTTGAGAATCAAGGCGGAATCGGCCGCATGTTTGGCACGGAACATGGGGAGGGTGGCCCCTACTGTCAAATAAGCCCGTTAAGAACCCGTGTCAGACCAGCCAAATAGGGCGTGAAAGAGACAGCGATCGAATACAACTAATAGTTGTATCTTTTGACCCATACTATTCTCAAGAGACTATTTGAGGATCGCTAGCTTCGTTCGCGCAAGCAGTCACCGCATTTTCAGCCCAAGCTTCTCCAGCAAGGAGGTGGTTGGGTTGCCGTCCGGCAACATCCCGAATTTCTTCTGCTCGGCGCGGATATTGTCGCGCAAATCGAAATCAATGTGGCCTTCGAAGTCTTTCACCTTGTAACCGAGCGCCGACAATTTTTTTTGCAAGGCGATACGAGCATCACGCGAGAGTTGATGGTCGTCTTTCGGCCAGGCCGCCTTGATCAAGCCGCCGCCATGTATGCGGTCAGCAAGGTGGCCGACCGCAATCGCGTAAGCATCGGAGTTGTTGTACTCCTTCAGCACATCGAAATTTTCCGTGACGACAAACCCGGGACCGTTGGCGCCGCTCGGGAAGAAAAGGATTCCTTGGCCCGAGGCTGGAAAAGATTTGCCATCGGCGCGGCGCACACCGAGCGTCTCCCATTCCGCGAAAGTCGCACGGCTTCGCATGTAATCGAAGCCATTCGGTACAGTGACTTCGAAGCCCCAGGCCAGTGCGGGATTCCATTTCGATTTGTGGAGATAGTTGGCTGTTGAGCCAAGCACATCCGGCACGTTGCTCCAGATGTCGATGCGGCCATCGCCTGAAAAATCCACGGCATAGTCGACGAAATTCGACGGCATGAACTGGCTCTGGCCCATGGCGCCAGCCCAGGAGCTCACCATCTTCTCGCGGGCGAAATGGTTGCCCTGCATGATACCCATCGCCGCAATTAATTCGTTACGGAAATACGGATGGCGATACTGCACATAGGCGAGCGTGGCGAGCGATCGAAACACATCCCAACGATCCTTTTCGGTGCCGAAATCGGACTCCATGCCCCACAAGGCCAGCAATACCCAACGCTCAACCTGAAATTTCTTTTCAACCGCGTCGAAAGTCTTGGCCCATTCGCGCGCTTTGAGTTGCGCGTCTGCAATCCGACGATTGGAGACGATCGCATTCACGTAGTCACCGACGGGTTTGCCGTACTCCGGCTGGCGTTGGGAGGCGGCAATTACACGCTGATCGGGCGTGACACCCTTAAGCGCAACATCGAAAGTAGCGCGAGTGATGCCTTTGGCTTGCGCATCCGACCATAGTTCGGCAACGAAAGTTGCGAAGGATTGCTCCTGCGCGCGCAATGATGCGCCTTGAAAAATCAAAACGACCGCGATGGCTACAAGGTATCTGCTGATCATGGAGAACAATCCGGTGGGGAATAGAACCATAAGTTTAGCGCGGCGCAGCGGCCTTCGCGCCGATTTTTCCTTCGCTGCCATCAAGCAGACGCGCGATATTGGCGCGGTGCATGACCCACAATAAAGCTGTGAGCAGCAAGAACAGTGCAGCAACACTGGGCATACCGAAAAACCACAGGCTTAACGGGGTGAGCGCGCTGGCAGTCAAAGCGGCAAGCGATGAATAGCGGCTGGCTGCAGCAACCGCGAGCCAGATCGCGCAGAAAAGCAATGCTGCGGGCCAGTAGAGGCCAATAAGCAGGCCGATATAGGTGGCTACTCCCTTGCCGCCTTTGAACTTCAGCCAGACCGGAAATAGGTGGCCAAGAAATGCTCCCAGACCAGCGGCAAGCGCCGCATCAGCGCCGTAGCGCGCGGCTGCGAACACAGCGAGCGCGCCCTTGAGTACGTCACAGAGAAGCGTCGCCGCAGCGATTCCGCTCCTGCCGGTTCGCAGCACATTTGTTGCGCCGATATTGCCCGAGCCAATGGCGCGGATATCGGGGCCGCCAGCTGCGCGCGTCAGCAAAAGGCCGAATGGAACTGAGCCGAGCAGATAGCCGAATGTGAAGGCGAGCGCGACGATCATACGTATTCGTACACCGTTCGTCCGGAGACAATGGTGCGCACCACGCGGCCGGTAAGTCGCGCTTCGTCGAACGGCGTATTTTTGCACTTTGACTTGAGCTCATTCGGATCGAGCACCCAGGGCAGCTCCATGTCGACCACGATCACGTCAGCAGGCGCGCCGCTTTTGAGAGTGCCGCCGGGCAATCCGAGCAATTCCGCCGGTCGCGTCGACATCGCGCGCAGAAGCGCTGTCAGATCGATCTCGCCGCTATGAACGAGACGCAGGCCCGCTGTGAGCATCGTTTCGAGGCCTATTGCGCCGGGCGCCGCTTCCGCGAAAGGCAGGCGTTTGGTTTCGACGTCCTGTGGATTGTGATCCGACATAATCACGTCGACGAGTCCCGTGCCCACAGCCTCGACCAGCGCTTTGCGGTCATCTTCTGCGCGCAGCGGCGGCGCCAACTTCAGGAAGGTGCGATACGGCCCGATATCATTTTCATTGAGCGTAACATGGTTGATCGATGCCGAGGCGGTGACATTCAAGCCGGCATCTTTGGCGCGGCGCAATTCCTCGAGCGAGTCCATGCAAGTGACTGACGCAGCATGATAGCGCCCGCCTGATAACGCCACGAGGCGGACGTCGCGTTCGAGCATCACCGTTTCTGCCGCTTTCGGAATACCGAGCAGACCGAGGCGGGCGGCGAATTCGCCTTCATTCATCACCCCATCGCCGATCAGATTCGGATCCTCGGTGTGATGCACGATCATCGCGTCGAAATCGCCGGCGTAGGTGAGCACGCGTCGCATCACCTGCGCATTCGTGACGCTTTTTGCTCCATCGGTGAAGGCTACAGCGCCTGCTGCCTTGAGCAGGCCGATCTCCGTCATCTCTTTGCCTTCGAGCCCTTTGGTAATCGCGGCCATTGGATGCACATGCACGATCGCATTGTCGCGTGCGCGACGCAGGACGAAATCGACCGTTGCCGGGTTGTCGATGGCGGGCGAGGTGTCGGGCTGACAAATAATGGTGGTCACTCCACCGGCGGCTGCGGCCTGGCTTGCGGAGGCCAGCGTCTCGCGATTGGCCTCGCCTGGCTCTCCGATAAAGGCACGCATGTCGACCAAGCCGGGCGCTATCAACTTGCCACGGCAATCGATCACGTCGGTGCCTTCCGGCACGCCGGCGGCGCCGATGCCTTTCTTGGCTTCGCGGATGACGCCCTCAGCAATCAGCAGATCACCGACGATGTCGAGATCGCGCGACGAATCGACGATCCGGGCATTGGCGAGCAGGATCGGGCGGCGATCAGACAACATCATATCATGCGTTCGGTAAGTTTCGTGACAGCGCTTCTAGTACGGCCATGCGAACCGCCACGCCCATCTCGACCTGTTCGCGGATCAACGACTGGGCGCCATCAGCGACGATGGAGTCGATCTCGACACCGCGGTTCATCGGTCCCGGATGCATCACCATCGCGCCGGGTTTTGCATAGGCGAGTTTTTTCTCATCGAGTCCGTAGTAGTGGAAATATTCCGACATCGATGGCACGTAAGAACCATTCATGCGCTCGCGTTGGAGCCGCAGCATCATGACGATGTCCGCATCGGCGAGGCCTTCGCGCATGTCGCGCGCCACCTCGACGCCGAAGTGCTCGATGCCGGGCGGCAGGAGAGTGGAGGGGGCGACGACGCGCACGCGCGCGCCCATGGCATTGAGGAGAATGATATTCGAGCGTGCGACGCGCGAGTGGAGAATGTCGCCGCAGATCGCCACCAGGAGACCATCAATGTGCCCTTTGTTGCGACGGATGGTGAGCGCATCAAGCAATGCCTGGGTCGGGTGCTCGTGGGATCCGTCTCCTGCATTGATCACCGAGCAGTCCACTTTGCGCGCCAGCAATTCGACCGCGCCGGACGCATGGTGACGCACGACGATGATGTCCGGGTGCATCGCGTTGAGCGTTATTGCCGTGTCGATCAATGTCTCGCCCTTTCGCATCGAGGATGAACTGGTCGACATATTCATCACATCGGCGCCCAGGCGCTTGCCCGCCAGCTCGAACGACGCCTGCGTCCGGGTCGAGACTTCAAAGAAAAGATTGATCTGGGTGCGGCCGCGCAGCGAGGCTCGCTTTTTCTCAACCTGCCGGTTGAGCTCGACGAATTCCTCGGCGAGATCGAGTAGTCCGGAAATGTCCGTGTGAGAAAGCCCCTCAATCCCCAACAAATGCCGCCTGCTGAGGACGAACGAGGGTTTCGGCGCAATGGTCATTAAAGCAAGACCTATAGGCGCAACTTGTTCCTCCGGCAAGGGTAATACCCGCCGATCCACAAGGCACTGATTGGAGATCGTTAACGCTCCCCGCTGATGCGGTCGCCGATATGCGCCAGATTCAAGTCAAATTGAATGACACCGCTGCGGGACAGAACAGCATGGCCGTCTTCCCGGATTGCGGAGCGGACCGTTAGGAGAGGTCGCTCTTCGGAGCGGCTTCTTTTTTACAAGCGCGCCAGTCGATCAAGCGCTCCTTGCAGGATGAAAGCGGCGGCGTGCTGATCGATCACGGCCGCGCGTTTGGCTCGACTGACGTCCGCGGCAATCAATTCGCGCTCGACGGCGGCTGTGGAAAGTCGTTCGTCCCAAAGCGCGATCGGCAATTCGGTGAGCTTGCCGAGGTTGCGTGCGAAGGCGCGGGTTGATTGTGCCCGCGGACCCTCGCTGCCGTCCATGTTGATTGGCAACCCGAGCACAAACCCTACGGCGGAGCGTTCAGCCGCGAGCGTGAGCACCCGCCGGGCGTCGGCTGTGAATCCTTTCCGCGCAATGGTCTCCACCCCCGTCGCGAGCTTTCGCCGTGGATCGCTGGTGGCTATCCCGATGGTCTTGGTGCCGAGATCGAGCCCGATAAGCGCTCCGCGGGCGGGCAAGTGCGCAGCGACTTCAACGAGTGGCAGGATGACGGGCATACCTAAGCGCTACATTGAGCAATGCCGTAATCAATTCTTTTCAGGGCACTGTGCCGGATGGAAGCTGTTCCGCACATTTCGCGATTTCACCCGCAGTTGTAAACCATACGCGCTCGTCCGCGCGACTGATGATGTCTCTGAGTGCGCGCGCCAGATGTTTGAAGCGGTGTGGCCAGCCAACGATGTAGGCGTGCAGCGCGATTCCCATGACCAACGGCCGCTTCACGCATTCCTCATGCATAACCTCAAAAGAATCCACGATCATATCGGCGAATTCGGAGCCTTCACGCTTGCGCACGACAATCTGCGGAATGTCGTTGAGCTCCTGCGGGTAGGGCACGGAAAGAATGCGGCCTCGCCGAGTTTTCATCCAGATCGGCTGATCGTCGTGACACCAGTCGAGCAGGTAGGCGTAACCGGCCTCTTGCAGTAGATCCGGTGTCAGCGGCGATTGCGAAATCCACGGCCCGAGCCAGCCGCGTGGGCGTTGACCGGAATGTTTTTCGATCGCGGCGGTGGTTTCCTCAATCAGGAGGCGCTCCTTGTATTCGGTGAGATCGCCCTGGCGTTCCGAATTGCTGCGGCCGTGACCTACGATTTCGGCGCCAGGGAAGGCGGCGACCGTTTGCGGCGCGTGCCTGTATATTTCCGCGTTGACCAGTAGTGAGACTGGCAGCTTCAGTTCGCCGAACAACTCCGCCAGCCGAAAAACTCCGACACGATTGCCGTAGTCACGCCACGCGTAATTGAGCACGTCAGGCTGTGGACCGCCGGGTGCGAGCTCGGCGCCAAGCCCTTCACCGAACGAGAACCATTCAAGATTAAGACCGGCGTAGATCGCGAGCCGTTTGCCACGGGGCCAGTTGTAAGCCGGACGCGCTGAGATTGGAGAGTAGGGGTATCGGTCATGGGTGCGGGCGGACATGCACAAATGGTAGCCGGTTCCGCATCTGCTTGCCTCCTCTTTTGTAGTCACTGAGCCCTAGCCTTCGCGGCTATGTCCATGCTCGGTACAGCCATCGCGAATTCATATCTGCGGCACCAAGCGGTAGTCTTACTTCAAGACCCAAGGCAGGATCATGCCAATGTGGCCGGACCGACGACTGCTGGATCTGTTCAAGATCGACTATCCGATTTTGCAGGCGCCGATGGCGGGGGTGATGGACGCCGAGCTTGCGATCGCGGTCGCTAAAGCCGGCGGGCTCGGGGCTCTGCCGGCCGGCATGATCAACCCCGAGCAGTTACGAACGCAGGTGACGCAATTCCGTACAGCCACCGCGAACAAGCCAATCAATTTGAACTTCTTTGCGCACAAGGCAGCCGTGCCAAATAATGCGCGCGAGCATGCATGGCGAGAAAAACTCAAGCCCTACTATATCGAATTGGGCATTGATCCTGCGGCGCCGGTGCCAACGACAAACCGCACGCCATTCGATGCCAAAATGTGCGCCGTCGTCGAAGAGCTCAAACCCGAGGTGGTGAGCTTCCACTATGGTTTGCCAGAGGCGGAGTTGGTGAAACGCGTAAAGGCGTCGGGCTCTAAGATTATTTGCTCTGCGACCACGGTTGCCGAAGCGCGCTTTCTGGAAGCGAACGGCTGTGACGCCGTGATCGCGCAAGGACTCGAGGCCGGCGGCCATCGTGGCATGTTCCTGAGCGATGATATTGCCACACAGCTTGGATTGTTCGCGCTGCTGCCGCAGGTGGTTGACGCTGTGAAGGTGCCCGTTATTGCCACCGGTGGCATCGGTAACGCGCGCGGCATAGTGGCGGCGCTAGCGTTCGGCGCAGCAGGTGTGCAACTCGGTACCGCGTTCTTGTTGTGCCCGGAGGCCAAGACTCTGCCACCACACCGTGCGGCGCTGCGCACAGCGCGCGATGACAGTACGGTGCTCACAAATGTTCTAAGCGGACGGCCGGCCCGCGGCCTGATCAACCGGGCAATCCGTGAGCTCGGCCCCATTAGCAATATCGTGCCGGAATTTCCGCTGGCCAGTGGCGCGCTGGCGCCATTGCATGCAAAGGCGCAGTCGCAAGGGTCCGGCGATTTCTCACCCATGCTGGCGGGCCAGGCTGCGGCCCTGGGTCGCGAGTTACCCGCGGGCCGGCTGATTGCAGATCTGGTCTCGGAAACCTACGGCCTCCTGCATCGGATGGCGTCGTAACGCGCTTGTGTGAGCCGGTTGTCGTAGTGAAAGCCGCTCTGCTATAGGCTGACGGACGTCAACAGAAACGCTCCCGGAAAGTTCATGTCCGTCGACGCCGATACTGTCCGCCGCATCGCACACCTCGCCCGCATAGCGGTAGCCGAGGACGAGGTTGAACATCTCAAGGGCGAACTCAACGCCATGCTCGCTTTCGTCGAGCAGCTCGCGGAGGTCAAAGTCGAAGGGGTTGAACCGATGACGTCGGTGACGCCGATGACGATGAAAAAAAGGGCGGACGCAGTGACAGACGGCGGCATTGCCGACGACATCGTCAAAAATGCACCGATGAGCGAAGGTAACTTTTTCGTTGTGCCGAAGGTGGTGGAGTAATGTGCATCGCCTGTGAGCTCGGATACTGGTCCATGGTCGACGCGCTCGATGCGGAGCGGGCCACCTCCAAGAAGAAAGCCGCGCGCGCCGATGATGCCGGTTTTGCGTGCGAGGCGCCCGCCGAACGGCCAAAGCGCAAACGCCGTGCACGTGTGCAGCAATCGACGGATGAGCCTACGCCGTGAGTG
>DASSLE010000359.1:0-6180 GCA_035689725.1 Pseudolabrys sp. | reverse complement strand
TGATGCCGACGCGGGTTAGGCTCGGCGGCAAATCGAGAATTTCACCGAACTGCCGGTTCCAGCAGATCAGCTGTAACTCCTTATCGAACACCGCGATGCCTTGACGCACGTGGTCGAGCGCGGTCTGCAGGATTTCGCGGTTGTACTGGATCGCGGCATTGGCGTCGTCGAGCAGCTTCAACGCGGCCTTGGTCGAAACCGTACGCTTGCGCAAGAGCAACGACAGCACCAGCCGCGAGGAGGCACCGCCGATCGCGGACGCGAGAATATGCTCGGCATAGCGGACCAGCCGGAAATCGGCCTCATCTTTAGGCTCGAGGCTGATGCGTTGCGCTCCAGCAAAACTTTCGAAAGCCGAGGTCGTGCGCTCCTCCCCGAGATAACGGGCAACCGTGGTAGTCAGTTCTTCCACGGTCACCGAGGAGCGCCAGAGCCGGAAGCTCGGCGCGATCGGCGTGAAATCCGACGGTACGAAAGTATTGGCCTGCAGCTGCTCAATCGGGGAGGGCGCACGGCGCAGCGAGAAGCCTACATAGCAAAGCACATTGACCAGCAGGCTCCAGGTCACCCCATGCACCAACGGCGGGAGTTCGAGCCCGAACAAGCGCTGCGGCCGCAACATGCTCAGACTCCAGGGACCGTCGATGAGGATGCGCTCGCCGATCACTCCGATGTCGGACAGCGTTGGAAGCAGCAGTGTATAGGCCCACACCAAAAAACCAGCCGTCATACCGGCGATGGCGCCGGCGGCTGTCGCGCGTCGCCACAGCAACCCGCCGAAGAACGCCGGCGCCAACTGTGCAATGGCCGCGAATGAAAGCAGGCCGATTGAGGCAAGCTGCGCCTCGCCCGCCGAGCGGTAGTAGACGTAAGCGAGCAGGAGAATGGCGAAAATCGCCAGCCGCCGCACCGTTAGCAGCAATGAGCCGATGTTTTCGCGGCCGCTGATGAGTCTTTCGCGTCGCTGCAGTACGAACGGCATGACTAGGTCATTCGACACCATGATCGAGAGGGCGACCGATTCGACGATCACCATCGCAGTGGCCGCTGACAGACCGCCGATGAAGGCAACGATGGTGAAGAGGTTGGAGCCGCTTTCGAGGGGTAGAGCGAGCACGAACATGTCGCTGTCGACCTTGCCGGCCGGAAAGGTCAACAGGCCGGCGAGCGCAATCGGCACCACGAACAGGTTTATCAGCACCAGATAGATCGGATAGAGCCAGACGGCGCGCTTGATCTCGCTTTCATTGTTATTTTCGACCACGGCTACGTGGAATTGCCTTGGCAACAGAATAAACGCCACGAAGGAGAGCAGCGTCATCGCGACCAGCGTGTCGATGCGTGGTTCGCGGCGGAAGATCGCCGCGGTCGATGGTCGCTGCAAGGCTTCGTTGAACAGCGCTACCGGGCCGTCGAACATCCAGAAAGTCACGAAGATCCCGACAGCGAGAAATGCCACTAGCTTGACGATAGATTCGGCGGCGACTGCCAACATCAGCCCGTCCTGATGCTCGGTCGCGTCAATATGGCGAGTGCCGAACAAAACCGCGAAGGTCGCCATCGACAGCGCCACAAAAAGCGCAATGTCTCCGAGCAGTGGGCGGGTGACCTCGGTGGTCGATGTAATATGTGCGAGGATTGTTTCGAGTGATGACGAGACCGCTTTGAGTTGCAGCGCGATGTAGGGAATGGTTCCAACGATCGCAATCAGCGCAACAGTAGCGGCGACCGTCTGACCCTTGCCGTAGCGTGCGGCGATAAAGTCTGCGATCGAGGTAATGTTCTGGGCCTTGGCGAGTCGTACGACCCGCATCAGAAGCGGGCCAAATAGACCGATCATAAGCGCCGGCCCGATATAGATCGTCAGGAAGTCGAAACCGGTGCGTGAAGCAAAACCTACCGAACCAAAGAAAGTCCACGAGGTGCAATAGATCGCCAACGACAGTGGATAAATTAAAAATCGCGCACGACCTTCGTGACCGAGACCACGCGTGCGGTCACCGTAGCTCGCGACCAGGAACAACAACCCGATATACGCAAGCGCCACCGCGATAACGACCCAACCTTGCAGCATAAACTCTCCAGATCGGGACTGGGCACACCTCAGTTAGGATCTTGCCGACCTAAGTCACCACAGAACGTCTTTTGGGTCTATCCCGAACGCAATGGTCACGGTTAATGCTGCCAATGGCTCGACCCGCGCACCGTCGAATTTCATCGCCTGCGTATGATGGAGAAGATTGCCGCCCGCAAGATCTCGTGCGCTAGTCAGCATTTGACGCGAGCCTCTCTGCGCGGCATTTGATCCCGCAATGAGCCTCGGCGCAGGTGCGCTTGGCCCGTGAGAGCTTTTGGTTTGTCTGCGCCGCCCGCCAACGACCGCATCGCAAGCACGCGCCACCTCGCCGAAACCCTGGCGATTGCAGCGGCGGGCGGGGCCACGCTGGGTCTCACTGGATTTCCTGCTGGCTGGCTATCGGGCTCCATCCTGGCAGTCGCCGGCGCATCGCTCGGCGGTCGCCCGATGCTGATTCCAACGCTGCTGATGCGCGCGATCTTCGTGCTGATTGGTATATCGCTCGGCGCAGTGGTGACGCCTGAGACTTTACACGGCATTGCGACTTATCCGGTCAGCATCGCGGTGCTGCTTATGGCAATGGCCTTCATCTCCATAGGTGGGGCCGGATATCTGCGTCTCATGCATCGCTGGAACAAAGTCGATGCATATCTCGCCGCCGCTCCAGGAGGGTTGTCGCAGGTGCTGGCGTTGGGCGCCGACCTCGGTGGCGATTTGCCCGCGATCGCGATCGTACAAAGCATACGCGTCGTCGTCATTGCGGTCGGCCTGCCCGCCGGATTGTCGTTGCTTGGTCTCGTCGGCCACGTCGCGCCGAGAACGACTGGCGTACTTACCCTCGCCGTACTTGACGAACTAGCAATTCTGGTCGCCGTTTCAACCTTGGTCGCACTCATTGCCTATTGGGTTCGCTTCCCGGGCGGATTGCTCTTTGGCGCCATGCTCACCTCCGCCGTGCTCCATGGTAGCGGCCTGATTCACGCGGTCATGCCTTGGTGGGTTGCAAATACCGCAATGGT
The DNA here is from genome assembly GCA_035689725.1 of Pseudolabrys sp. Classification (GTDB taxonomy): domain Bacteria; phylum Pseudomonadota; class Alphaproteobacteria; order Rhizobiales; family Xanthobacteraceae; genus Pseudolabrys. The sequence continues at coordinate 3,084 of DASSLE010000359.1, read as the reverse complement.
AGCGATGGGCGCCATCACTGGTTCACGCTTCGCCAATACACCACCACGACTGTTATTGAACTTTGTCGGGCCCGCATTCGGCTCGTTCGCGGTCGCAGTGGCGATCGCCGCTGTATTTGCGGCCGTTCTGATCAGCGTACTTTCGCTACGCGCCGCTGAAGTGATGATCGCTTTCGCGCCCGGATCGGTCGACGCCATGATGCTGCTGGCGCTCGCGCTCAATCTCGACCCGGTGTATGTCGGCGCGCACCATCTCACACGTATCTTTTTCGTATCACTGACCATGCCGCTGGTGGCGCGGCGGTCTGCGCGCTCGCTTAAAGCTCGAAGCGAGCCTGCCAAGGCACCACTAAAGCGGCCGCCGTTTCAAGACTGACGAAATTATACGGGTTATTCAGCCGCAGCCGCTTGCAAACGACGCGGTAGTCCAAGCCGCTCCCACACGTCCACTAGCGCTTCTGCGAGGGCGTCGACCAAAGCGTCATCGTGATAAGGGGAGGGCGTGATGCGCAATCGTTCCATGCCGCGCGGCACCGTCGGGTAGTTGATCGGCTGAATGTAAATGCCGTGCTCGGACAGCAGCAGGTCACTCGCTGCCTTGCACTTCTCCGGGTCGCTGATCAATACAGGGACGATATGGGTTGCGCTTGGCATCACCGGCAGGCCGACGGCATTGAGCACCGCCTTTACCCGCGCCGCGCGCTCCTGGTGCCGCTCGCGTTCCCAGCTTGAGTTCTTCAAGTGGCGAATAGCGACAGTCGCTGCTGCGCAGATCGCCGGCGGCAGAGCGGTCGTGAAAATAAAACCTGGTGCGTAGGAGCGCACCGCATCCACAAGCTCTTCGCTTGCCGCAATGTAGCCACCGAGACAGCCGAATGCCTTGGCCAGCGTGCCTTCGATTACGTCAACGCGGGCCATCGCGTCGTCACGGTCGCAGATGCCACCGCCGCGAGAGCCGTACATGCCGACAGCGTGTACTTCGTCGCAATAAGTCATGGCGCCGTAGCGCTGGGCAAGATCGCAAATTGCGTGCACCGGTGCCACATCGCCGTCCATGGAATAGAGGCTTTCGAACACGATCAACTTTGGACGTTCCGGGTTAGCGGCCTTTAGCAACTCTTCAAGGTGTCCGAGATCGTTGTGACGCCAAATCTGCTTCTCGCAGCCGGACTGGCGCGCGCCTTCAATCATCGAATTATGATTGAGCGCGTCGGACAGGAGCAGGCAGTTCGGCAACAGCTTTGCGATAGTGGCGATGCCGGTTTCATTCGATACGTAGCCTGAAGTAAATACAAGTGCCGCCCGCTTGTTGTGCAAGTCGGCGAGCTCGCGCTCGAGTTCGACGAGTGGATGATTGGTGCCAGCAATGTTGCGGGTGCCACCGGCGCCGGTGCCCATGCGGGCAGCGGCCTCGACCATGGCGCCGATTACCTTTGGATGCTGCGCCATGCCGAGATAGTCGTTGGAGCACCAGATCACGACATCGCGGGGGCCTTCTGGAGAATGCCAAACGGCATGCGGAAAACGGCCGGCGATGCGCTCGAGATCGGCGAATACCCGATAGCGCCGCTCGTCCCGCAATTTGTTCAGGGCAGACGCGAAAAAACCCTTGTAATCCATGCTCTTCATCTTTCCCGCCCCGCGACGGGCCTTTTTTAGATGGGTTCCAGGGGGTTTGTCGAGGCATTCGTCGCATTCCAAAGTCGCACTTTGATCGAGGTCAATGGCCGAGCTCCTGGCCTAGCGGAGGCCGGCGAGGTCGAGATGGCCGCGCATGCCTGCGAGCAGTAGGGCGCCGATATGCAACTGCAGCACGAATTCCCCAGACAGAATGAGTGTCGCCAGCTCATGGGGGGTCACCAGCTTGAGCTCGGTACCAACTTCGGTCGCCTGTTGGTCACGGTCTCGACGAAGAATGAGTGCAGGCGGTTGGATAGCCGCGCAGTGCAGGGCGCGTAGCAGCCGAGTGCATGCACGGTACGCGCAGGAAATCCAGTCTCCTCCAGAAGCTCGCGGCGGCAGCATTCGGCCGCTGGTTCGCCTTTGTCGACCATGCCGGCGGGCAATTCCCAGGTGAAGCTTTCGAGTGCGGGACGAAACTGTCGCACGATCGGGATCATTCCATCCGGTGTGCGCGCGACGATGGCGATATAGTCCTGTTGTCCAATGGCGTGATAAACATCGGGCGCTGCGCCTCACGCTCGATGATCTCCACCCAAGGCGACATGCGCGTTGTGCGGCAGCTCACGATCTTCGGCCAAGCCACTGCAGCAGTTTTGCTCGGAGGTGCCGGCCTCGCAGCACTCTATTTGCGGCAATGGCCACGGCTCGTAGGTCTGTGCGTCGGGTTTCTTCCGGTCTTTTCCATGACTCTGCACAACTGGGTCTATGGCCATGTGCTAGTGCTTTTCAGCGCCAATGCGGTACATCCCGACGTACTGGTGATGCCACCATCGGTCTATGTGGCTGCCGCGCGCGATTTGATGACTTTGGATTGGCATGGAGAGCACCTCGAACGATTCTCCCTGCAAATCGCTCATTGGCTGAGTGGTCCGGCGGAGTCCTACGCCACCATTCCATTGAATGCCGCCGGCGTCGCCATTCTTATTTACGTCGGCGCCCGTGGCCGGCAGTTCGACCCGTGGCTGCGGTTGATCGGCGCTTCGGCGATGGCGCAGCATGTTGTGGCGTTGTTCTACACGGCCGCCACTGCCCGCTATCATTTCCTGACCTGGTTTCTCACTATGCTGGTGGCCATGGTCTGGTTTCAGCGGGTCGCAATCGGCTGGCTGCGCCGGCATTATCCGGCCGCTTTTGAGCGATTTGCCGTGCATCCGTGGTCGCAGCGACTTGCATCTGGGCTCGACCGGCTGCAAAAAGTGTCTGCATGAACGATAAACCCACCGGCGTTGCCAGCGGTCTGACCAACTACGGCGACCGCGACTTCTCTCTCTATCTGCGGCGATCCTTCGCGCAATCGATGGGTTATTCCCGCGCGATGCTGGCGAAACCCGTGGTCGGTATTGCCTACACGCCATCAGGCTTCAACAATTGCCACCGGCATTTCCCGGAAATGCTGGAGGC
>DASSLE010000358.1:0-4269 GCA_035689725.1 Pseudolabrys sp. | reverse complement strand
TGACGCGCCGATTGCGGTTGCCACTGGCCACTTCGTTTCCCCAATGACCACCATTGCGCAGTTGCCGCAGGCCCAGCATTCTGCGGCGGAAACCTGTTAGGGAAGAAGCCCAATGATCCGGATCGGCATTATTGGCCTCGGCTGGTGGGGCAAGCAGATTGTGACGTGCCTTACCGATAGCCCGCATTTCAAGGTCATGGCTGGCTGTGATATCGACACCAAGATGGCAGCGCCGTTCGCTGCCGACCGCAAGTTCGACCTGACGGACGACTACAAGACACTGCTAAATCGTACTGATGTTGATGCTGTCGCTGTCGTAACCCCTCACCTGCTCCACGAAGAAATGGTCGTCGCGGCGTTCGGCGCAGGCAAGCAGGTATTTTGTGAGAAACCGCTCGCCCTTACGACCGCAAGCGCAGAGCGGATTTTGGCGGCCTGCGCCCAAGCCGGCGGCGTGCTCGGCATCGGCCACGAACGGCGCTACGAACCGGCGATGGAAGAGATGCGGCGTTTGTTCGAGAGCGGTGCACTGGGGCGCGTGCTGCATATGGACGCCAATGTCAGCCACAATAACTTTCGCAAAATGGACCCGTCGAATTGGCGGCGCGATTCTAAGCACGCGCCGGCCGGAGCCTGGACCGCACTCGGCATTCATCTTGGCGACATGTTCGTATCGTTTGCCGGCAAGCCGATCCGGATCGCGGCGCGCACGGCCTCACAGATTTTTCCAGCGCCGTTTGAGGATTTCGTCAGCGCCGAGATCGATTTCGAGAACGGAGCGCGCGGACGCATCACGTGCCTGTCGACGCCACCGTTCTATGGGCGCTTTACATTGATTTGTGACCAGGGCTGGATTGAAGTGCAGGAAGGCGGCAACGTCGACAAGGGTATCCCATCAAGTTTCGTGCATTGCAAGTCGGACGGCACCCGGCAGACGCGCAACTACGAGCATGCCAATACCGTGCGCATGAATTTCGAGGCCTGGGCCGACGCCGTCGAGGGTCGCGCGCCTTATCGATTCACGACCGAGCAATTGCTCTTCAATATCCGCATTCTCGACGCGGTCACGCGTTCGGCTGCGGCGGCCGGAAAGCCGATTACGCTGTGAGATCGGGGTCCCCGGTAGTTCTCGAAATTTGCCACAGTCTGGGCTAGACCGGCGCTGCATGCAGACTGAAAAAGAACAAGTCGCCCTCTCCTCGATTGCCGCTTCGGCTGGACTAACCGTCGCCAAAGGCCTGGTCGGCTTTTCTACGGGCTCCCTGGCGATCCTATCGGAAGCCGGACATTCCTTGATCGACCTCGGCGCCACGGTTATGACCTATATCGCCGTCCGCATTTCCGGAAAGCCAGCGGACGAGGAACACCATTACGGCCACGGCAAAGTGGAAGCGGTCTCGGCGCTCGCCGAAACGGCGCTGTTATTCCTCCTGTCTGGCATAGTGATCTGGGAAGCGGTCAAGCGCCTGGTCGAACACGAAGTGCACGTCGTCGAGGCAACCGTTTGGGCCTTCGGCGTAATTGTGGTGTCGATTGTCGTCGACTTCTTCCGTGCCCGCGCGCTGTCGCACACCGCGGAAAAAACCTCAAGCCACGCACTCGAGGCGGACGCGCTACATTTTTCATCTGACCTATGGTCTTCCTTGGCCGTACTGATTGGTCTTGTCGGCGTGCACTACGGTCTGGCGTGGGCGGATTCGGTGGCGGCGCTGGTAGTGGCGGTGCTGGTCTGCATTGCCGGCTGGCGACTTGGCAAGCGCACCATCGATACGCTCATCGATGTCGCGCCGCCCGGTGCGGCGGAAAAAATAACTGCTATTGTCGCGCGCGTGGCGGGCGTGGTCCGCGTCGAACAGGTGCGCGCGCGCGCGGTCGGCGAGCGGACTTTCATCGATCTGACGGTAGCAGTCAGTCGCACATTGCCGCTCGATCGGGTAAGCGCAATCAAGGACGCGATTGGGGACGCGCTCCGCCGGCAGATATCAGGAGCCGAGCCGGTGGTCACCACCGATCCGGTCGCGCTGAATAATGAGACAGTTCTCGATCGCGTCATGGTTATCGCGCGCAATCGCGCTCTCGCCGCGCATCATGTCATGGTGCACGACCTCAAGGACCGGCTGGCTGTGTCGCTCGACCTCGAGGTGGACGGCAAGCTTTCTCTGCGCGCTGCGCACGACATGGCGGACGGCCTGGAAGACGCGATTGCGGCCGAGCTCGGCCCCGGCGTCGAGGTAGAGACACACATCGAACCGCTTCAGCCGCAGGATGTCTTCGGACGCGAGGCACCGCCCGAGCGAGTCAAAGCGGTTTCAATCGCACTGTCGGAGCTGGCAGCCGAGGGCCGTAGCATTCGCGATGTGCACGATGTGCGCGTGCGAGAGACCGATGAGGGCGAAATCGTCAATTTCCACTGCCGCGTCGACCCTCAGTTGAGCGTACAGAGCGTACACGAGAATGTTGACGCGCTCGAGCGCGCGTTGAAACAGCAGTCGCCTTCGATCAAGCGTGTGATCGGCCACGCCGAGCCGATGCGCTGATTTTATGCCCTAAGGAATGAGAACCGCCGCGCCTTGCAAGCGGCCATCGCGCAGATCGGACAACGCTTCGTTGGCGCGCGCGAGAGGATAACGTGTGACCTCGCATCTTACGCCGGCCTTGGGAGCGATCTCGAGAAACGCGTGCGCGTCTGCCCGTGTGAGATTGGCCACCGACACTATCGCTCGCTCCCCCCACAGCAGCGCGTAAGGGAAGCTCGGAATATCCGACATGTGGATGCCGCCGCAGACGACGCGGCCACCCTTCTTCACCGCCTTGAGAGCAGTCGGCACCAACGCACCGACCGGCGCAAAGATAATCGCAGCATCGAGTGGCTCGGGCGGCAGCTCTTCGGAATCCCCCGTCCACACTGCCTCAAGTGAGCGGGCGAATTCCTGCGCCGGATGATCTCCCTTGCGGGTGAATGCGAACACGCGCCGCCCCTGCCATTTTGCAACCTGCGCCAAAATGTGCGCCGCCGCGCCGAAGCCGTAGAGACCGAGCGTCTCGCCCTCGCCCGCCATGCGATAGCTGCGCCAGCCAATCAGCCCGGCGCAGAGCCAAGGTGCGATCGCCGCGTCCTCGCCATCTTCGCCGAGCGGAAAACAAAAGCGCGCATCGGCGATCGCATGGTTTGCGAACCCACCGTCGCGCGTATAACCGGTGAATATCGGCGTATCGCAAAGATTTTCGCGGTTGCTGCGGCAATACGGGCAGGACCCGCATGTGCCACCCAACCACGGCACGCCGACGCGTTCGCCTATCGAAAAACCGCTCACGCCGGCCGCGACCGCCACCACACGACCGACAATCTCGTGGCCGGGCACTATCGGTAGCGTCGGATGTGGCAGCTCCCCATCGACCACATGCAAATCGGTGCGGCAAACGCCGCAGGCTGTCACAGTCACCACAATCTCGCCGAGACCTGGAGCGGGAAGCGGACGCTCGCGCATGATAAGCGGCGTGCGCGGCCGATCGAGCACCATGGCATGCATGGTCTGCATCATTCTTTCTTCCAATTGCCGCCCGGACATCTTAGATCAAAGCCATGCGCACCGATATCGCCCAGCCCATCCACCTGAAAGACTACCGCCCGCCTGACTGGCTGGTGGAGACCGTTTCGCTCGATGTTTCGTTGGACCCGAGCAAAACCAAGGTCCGCGCAACGCTCGCGCTCAGACCAAATCCCAAAAGCGTGGCGGCCCCACTCGTGCTGGATGGCGACGGACTGTCGCTGGTCTCGCTTAGACTCGACGGAGCTAACTTGCCCGCCGACAGCTATGTCGCGACGCCCGACAATCTCACCATTCCGCAGCCGCCGAACGGGCCGTTCAAGCTGGAAATCGAAACTATTGTCGATCCATCCGCCAACACACGGCTTTCCGGCCTCTACCGCTCGAGCGGTACTTATTGCACCCAGTGCGAGGCCGAGGGCTTCCGCCGTATCACTTACTTTCCCGACCGGCCCGACGTTATGGCGGTCTACACCACGCGCATCGAGGCAGAGAAAACAGAAGTGCCCGTGCTGCTGGCGAATGGCAATCTCGTCGAGAGCGGAGAGGCTCGCGGTGGACGCCATTTCGCAGTCTGGCACGATCCGCATCCCAAGCCGTCCTATCTTTTTGCGTTAGTCGGCGGCGACCTCGCTTGTGTCGAGGACCGCTTTGTCACCGCATCGGGGCGCAATGTGACATTGCGCATCTATGTCGAACACGGCAAACAGCACCGCTGCGC
>DASSLE010000357.1:0-3795 GCA_035689725.1 Pseudolabrys sp. | reverse complement strand
GATGAGCGCCGATAGATTGGTCGAGAGGCCAACCATCACGGTCGGAATGACCATCACAAACATCGCTGCGACGATCACGCGTTTGCGGCCCAGCACATCGGCAACCGTCCCGGTGAAAGGCGCGGTCAGCGCCACCGCCAGCGTGCTCACTGTGATGATGGTGGAAATCTCGGCCGCGCCCACGCCGAATTCCTCCGACAACAGGGGCAAGATTGACTGCGGCGAATAGAGATTGATGAAGGCGCAATAGCCGGCGAGCCCGGCTGCCAGCCGCAGGGCAAAGTAGTGGCGGGTTTTCGCGGCAGTCATCGTCGGGAACCGGCAAAGCGGGCGTCTTCGCTCAAGCTATGCTATGCATTGCTTTCCCAAGGAATGCCACGGGTTGAGCGGCGGAACAGCAGGGCGCGTACTGCATATCTCGCTCATTTGCGGCCAAGCATCGCCGCGGCGCGGATGAGCGTTTCTTCTGGCGTGCCGGAGGCATCGACCTTAGCCCAATTGATGCGGCCGAGGTCGAATTCTTGCTGCTTGCGCGCAACGATTGTGTCGGCGTCTGAAGCATCGCCGGTACGGCCGCCGACGCGGGTGAGGCGGGTCTCGAGATTGGCGGTGAGGAATAGGCCCTGGAACGCAGCGCCGCCTGCGGCTTTTGCGATGTCGTCCCGCTCGCTCGGTTGCGCAAAGACCGCGTCTACAATGGCAGAATGGCCGGCGGCAGTGACGCGCCGCGCTTTTTCCGCAAGCGTGGCGTAGACTTTGGCCGTCGCGTCTGCTGCATAAGCCGTCTCCGGCAATCGTTCGGTCTCGCCGGCGCCAAACAACGCCTTGCGCTCGACATCGCTGCGCAACACGACCGCTCCCGGCGATGGGAGGAGGTCAGGTGCCAATGCACGCGCGAGCAACGATTTCCCGGTGCCAGAGAGCCCGCCGATGGCAATCAGTTGCGGCTTGGCCGGCATCAACAATTTTTGCGCCAGCGCGGCATAGTCGCGCGCGTCGCGCGCAAGCTCGGCGCGCGATCCGTTGTGTCTGCGCCGAGCTGCGGTGACCTTGGCGCGGATCGCTGCGCGTACCGACATGAACAACGGCAGCGCGGCAAGGGCGTCGAGATCGTGAATGCACTGCGTGTCGGTCAAATAGCGATTGAAGACAATGTTCGCGGCTCGATGAAGTGCGCGCTCGATCAGGTCCATCAGCAGAAAGGCGAGATCGTAGAAAACGTCGACGGTGGCAATGCGGTCATCGAATTCGATAGCGTCGAACAGGACCGGCTTGCCGTTGATGAGAACAATATTGCCGAGATGCAGATCGCCGTGACATCGCCGCACCAACCCGGCGCGCTCGCGCGCCTGCAGCAACGGGTTCACGCGTTCGAACGCGTCACGCGTTGCGGCTGCTAGGACCCGCAACTTCTGCAACGAAAACAAACCCGGTTCGGATGCGAGCTCCGCCTCGTTTTGAGCAATAATTTTGGCAAGCGTCTCTGTAAACTGCGCGTCTGTGGCGGTCGGTGCCACTCGGTGCGCCGCGGCCACAGCGCGCCCAAGCGCATCCGCGAGCGCCTCATCGATTCGGCCAGTCTCGGCCAGATTGTCGAGCGTCTGGCTCTCATCGAAGCGCCGCATCTCGACGGCCCATTCCACCGGTTCACCTTTTCCGCCGATCGCAAGCTGGCCATTTGGCTCGCGCGTGATTGACACCTCACCGCAATAGATCGACGGGGCGAAAGCGCGGTTAACCGCAATCTCGGATTCGCAGGCCGCTTTTCGCTTTGCGAGCGTGGAAAAATCGAGGAACGGAAAGCGCACCGCGCGTTTGATCTTGAGCGCGCGCTCTCCGGCCAGAAAAACCGAGGCAGCGTGGGTGTCGATACGCTTGACCGGCGCGCCACTATGATTAGCGGGATCGTTCAAAAAGTCGATCACCGGCTGCTGCGAGGCCTCTGTCATCATCGCGCCGCGCCCTTTATGCTCGCGCTATAGTCGCAATGGCCGGAAATTTCAGCCTGATCCAGATCAATATGCCCTTGCCGTATCGCGGCATGATAGTCACCATTATAGGAATTAAGGAGACCAGACCGTGACGACCCTGCCGCACATGTTCAAACGCATCAGACTAAATCTCGCCCGTTCCAAGGAGTTCCCCCAGGGGTCCTCGCGGCACGGTTATGAATTCGTTGCTCCGCTCGACGCCAAGAGTCATATCGACGCCGCGTTATGGAAACAGCATCGCGAGCATTGCCGCGTGCGACGGTTTTCGGAAGGCCAGGATGACGAGCTTGGCTTCCTGGTGCATAAGCCGGGCGGTCCCGAGCACGGGCGCTGGATTTTCGATTACGACCAGACCGCAGAATTTGACGACGAAAGTGGATACCGCTTCGGCGCGCACGCGTTCCGTCCCGGCGAATATGTCTCAATCCGCGACGAAGACGGAGAAATGCACACCTATCAGGTCGCCACGGTCGAGGCTGCGATTTGATCGGTATAGTTCACGCGATCACATCCTGAGTACGAATCGATCCTATTGACCGGCACGTCCCTTGCCGGGAGAGTGCGCGCCTGACCGCCGGTGTAGGCGGCATTTTTCAAGGGAGGAGCTAAGTGCTCATCGACCATCGGACTTATCGGATTCTTCCGGGCAGGGTACCGGCGCAACTCAATCTTTACAGCAAGCTCGCCTATCCGGTGCAGCTCCGCTACATGGGCGAGCCGCACTATTATCTCGTCAGTGAAAGCGGCCAGCTCAATTCGCTGGTGCACGGCTGGATCTATGAGAGCGCAGCCGACCGCGAGCAAAAACGCGCCAAGATGATGCAGGATCCTGACTGGAAGCATTTTCTGTCGGAGAACGCCAAAGCTGGCAATGTCACTGAGCAGACCAACTGGTTGATGACGCCGGCTGCATTCTCGCCAAAAATCCTGCCGGCAAAGATCGTGAAGTAGCCTCGATGCGCGGCAAGGACAACGCACGCACTGGCGGCGAAATCCTGATCGACCAGTTGTCGATCCACGGAGTGTGTCACGCTTTTTGCGTGCCCGGCGAAAGCTATCTTGCCGCGCTCAATGCTTTCTATGGCAGCGACATCAAGCTCACCGTTTGCCGTCACGAAAGCACTGCCGCCATCATGGCGGAGGCGGTTGGCAAAATAACCGGCCGACCCGGCATCTGTTTCGTCACGCGTGGACCCGGCGCCACCAATGCGTCGGCCGGCATCCATATCGCACGGCAGGACTCCTCGCCAATGATTGTGTTCGTCGGTCAGGTTGGCCGCGATATGCGCGAGCGCGAGGCGTTCCAGGAACTCGACTACCGCGCGGTGTTTGGCACCATGGCGAAGTGGGCGACGGAAATCGATGACCCTTCGCGCATCCCGGAAATTGTCTCGCGCGCTTTTCACATTGCCTGTAACGGGCGTCCGGGCCCGGTGGTGATCGCGCTGCCCGAAGATATGCTGCGCGAGCGCATGTCGGTGCCGGATGCCACCACCTTCGAACCCGTGGAAATCTGGCCGGGCTCGAACGACATGGACCGGCTGCAAAAACTCCTATGGGCCGCGAAGCATCCGGTCGCGCTGGTCGGCGGCAGCCGCTGGACGGAGCAAGCGAGCGCCGCATTGATGCGTTTTGCCGAACGCTTTGCGTTTCCAGTCGCCATGACCTTCCGACGCGGGCATTTGTTTGACGCAACGCATCGCTGTTACGCGGGCGATTTTGGCATCGGTCCGAATCCGAAGCTGCTCGCGCGAGTGCAAGGCGCCGATCTGGTGCTGCTCATCGGCGGGCGCTTCGGCGAAAT
>DASSLE010000356.1:0-4241 GCA_035689725.1 Pseudolabrys sp. | reverse complement strand
GCCCTTTGACTTGAGAACACTCAGGTCAACGTGCAACCACTCTTCTTTGCAGAGCTCCAATGCCTCTCAAAATTCTTTGCTTCGAAAGTAATTGTCGGCTTTCCGTCGACATCCATCGCGAAGATTACGCCTACTTGATTTGACGTCTTGTGCCCTGGCCTATGGTCGATTCAACGCGAACCTCGCTAGACTCTTAAAGACCCTTGATCGAGCGACGGTTCCGGCTGGCCGTTTCGGAGAACTCCGATGCTGAGAGTTGGGCTTGCGTCTAATGCGGTTTCTTTTCTAGATTTTGCCTCCTGCCGACCGAGTTACTCCTCCCGCCGGGCCAGCACTAACAACGCGGGGGCTTGTTGGAGGCGTTAACGAGACAGGGGTGCTTTTCCAGGGGGCAATGGTCTCCACAATGATCGTGATTCCAGCCAAAGCGCTCTCGATTTCACCTTGCACGCGCTCAACCTCAGACTTTAAAAATCCCTGCAGTTCCTGGAGTTCAGATGTCAGTCCTTCCAGTCCATCGATCGAACTTGAAGTTAACCGCACCAGGGAGGACCTGATCCGTTCAATATCTCGTTCAATCTTAGGGGAGCCTTTTGGAACGTCTTGCTCTACCAATTTGCTGGATTCTGCCTCAACCTGCGACTTTGCAGGCAGGGATTTCTCGGCGGGTGCCGAAGATGTTGGACCGTCCATGAGCTTCACCTTTGCATTGGATTTGTCTCAACCGAACGATATTTCGCGTCAGGTTAACAAATTCTTCTCAGTGAGAACTTCGGTTAGTAGTTCTCTCCGGTGCCTTAAACTTGGGCGGCGGAGCGGGCTCAAAAACTACTAGGGGCGGGTCTAGCGGAGACGCTGCCCGACAGCAGCGGACGGAAAAATCGGCGGACCGCTGACCCAACGGATGCGAAAGAAGATCGACGACGGCGGTTTCGAACCACCCTACCGATTGCAGGCGATGGAACCGATGTTCGGACAGATCAAAGATCTAACAGGCACGCAGCTTCCGCCCGTTCCTGTTGCGGACGTGGAGAAAGTGCGTGCCGCGGGCCTTGATCCGCACCACTCGCAACGGCCGCCTAAGCCGCGTATCGTGCAACAAAAGCCCGTCGCAACGCCTATCCAGACGCGCTGCTAGCTACTACTCATGTTTCAGTCTCCCCTTTAGGTGTGGCAGACCGTCCTGCCGACGCGCGGGTGTTATTGCCAATGCTCCAGGCTGCCGCTCTGCCGAGCATCACACGACCCTAATTTCTTCGTAAGCGCGTAGGAGACCCCACGTAGCGCGGATTGTTTGAAGAGCAGAAAATCTCCTGGTGATTTGTCCAAGGAGACGCCTGTGAACAAACCTATGTCTGATAGCAGAAGCTTCGAAGTTCTCACAGCGAGCCCTGTTCGGCTGTCGAGCAGTCCGGCGCGCAGTTACCGGTCGTGGTCTGATGAGGAGAAGGCCAGGATCGTCGGAGAGACGCTGGTCGGCGGTGCGAATGTATCGGCGATTGCGCGGTCAAATGGGCTGGATCCGTCACAACTTTTTGCATGGCGTCGCAAGGCGATAGCCTCTGGGGCGGTTGCGCCATTGGGCGGATCGCCGAGCCGGCCGGTCAGGTTCACGCGCTTTGAATCGATGCGGAGCGACACGGTAGAAATTGTTATCGGCGATGTGGTGGTGCGCGCTGGCGGGGACGTCGAACCTGATCGGCTTGCCGATGTGATCCGGGCGGTTCGCAAGGCATGATCCCGGCTGGGGTGCAGGTTTATGTGGCGAGCATGCCGGTTGACTTCCGCAAGGGAGCAACCGGCTTGATGGCCCTGGTTCGGGATGGTGGCGCTGATCCATTCAGCGGCGCGCTCTACGTATTCCGCTCGAAAAGAGCGGACCGGATCAAGGCGGTCTGGTTTGATGGCACAGGGGTGTGTCTGTTTGCCAAGACGCTTGAGGAAACGCAGTTCTGCTGGCCCCGGATTGGGCCGGCCACGGTGCGATTGAACCATGCGCAGTTGATTGCGCTGGTCGATGGGCTGGACTGGAAGAAGGTTCGACCGCTGGCTGTGAAGCGGCCGCAATCGATGGGCTGAAAAACCTGTGGCATTTTGAATCAGGCATTTGGAAAGTTTGGAAAAGCGGCCGCGAACATGTTCTGATGGCGGCGATGACGATGGCCGTTGCAGAGCTTCCCGACGACGTTGACGCGCTCAAGACGATGATCGTCGCGATGGCCGCACAGAGGGCGCTGCTGGAGGCGCACACCAGGCATCTCGAAGTAGCGAACAAGACGGCTGACGAGCGGATTGCGACGCTGACGGCGATTGTGAGGATGCTGGAGCGGTCGCGCTACGGTACTCGCTCGGAGCGCCTGCGCGGCGCGATATTGAACGACGAGCAGCACGCCTTCGTGTTCGACGAAATCAAGACCGGCCTGGCGGCGATCGAAGCCGAGCTCGAAAGCACCGCTCAGGACAAGCCGAAACGTGCGCCGCGTTCCCGAAAAGGCTTCGCGGCTCATCTGGAGCGGGTTGAGATTATCATCGAACCTGAGATTCCCGCGGGCTGCGAGCGGCTGGAGAAGGTTCTGATCGGCGAGGACGTGTCGGAGCGTCTGGACGTGATGCCGGCGAAGTTCCGGGTGATCGTTACTCGCCGCCCGAAATACGCCTACCGGAATCGCGATGGTGTGATCCAGGCGCCGGCGCCATCCCATATCATCGAGAGTGGCATCCCTACCGAAGCGCTTTTGGCTCAGATCGCCGTCTCCAAATATGCCGATGGTTTGCCGCTGTATCGGCAGGAAGCCATCTATGCGCGGGACCAGGTCGAGCTGGACCGCTCGCTGATGGCGCAGTGGATGGGCAAGGTTGGCTTCGAACTGCAGCCTCTGGCCGACTACGTTCTGGAACGGATCAAGCAGGGCGAACGGGTATTTGCCGATGAGACCACGTTGCCGACGTTGGCTCCTGGTTCCGGCAAGACCCAAAAGGCCTGGTTATGGGCCTATGCCCGTGACGACAGACCCTTCGGCGGCGCCGGTCCGCCCATGGTGGCCTACCGCTTCGAGGACAGCCGCAGTGGCGACTGCGTTGCGCGTCATCTGGCGGGCTACACCGGGATCCTGCAGGTCGATGGCTACTCGGCCTATACAAGGCTTGCCAAAACCGGCACCGGCTCAAGCAATGAAACGGTGACGCTGGCGGGATGCTGGGCGCATTTGCGTCGACGGTTCTATGAGCTGCATCTCAATGGCAGCTCGCGCCTTGCAACACAGACCGTCACAACCATGGCCGCGCTTTGGAAGATTGAAGGTGACATCCGCGGCCTGGCCCCGGCAGCGCGCATGGCCGCCCGTCAGCAACGGTCTGCCGCCATTGTGGCCGAGCTGTTCAATCTCTGGGAAATGGAGCTGCCCCGTATCTCGGGGAAGTCGAAGCTGGCCGAGGCCATCCGCTATGCCACGTCCAGGCGCAAAGTTCTCGAATGCTTCCTCATCGACGGCCGTGTTGAGATCGATTCCAATATCGTCGAGCGGGCGATCCGGCCTCAAACAATCACGCGCAAGAACGCGCTCTTCGCGGGCAGCGACGGTGGCGGCCGGACATGGGCAACAATCGCCACCCTACTACAGACAGCCAAAATGAACGACGTCGATCCGCTAACCTGGCTCGCGCAGACGCTCCAGCGCATCGCCAACGGTTGGCCCATCTCCCAGATCGAAAAAATCATGCCCTGGAACCACACGGCCTGAACGGCCTCAGCTTCGCGCTTACCGTACACTCGCAGTTTGTCTAATGATGATTTTGAAAGGCTGGTGTAGGTAGCCGCTTGAACAACGTTTAGGGTTTCCACGGTGTTTCTCCAACGTCACCGGATTGGCGACGATGGCCCGGGTTTAGCCGGTGTTGTATCCCGGTATTCTATGCAATCCGCGCGGATATTCGGGATGCGGTCAGACTTTGCTGATCCGCCGAGCGGCAGCACGGGCGGCCCATTTGACCTCGAACAAATAGTCTTGGGCTCTCCATTCCGCTGGAAACGGAACTGTTTCTGCTGCCAAATTTTGAATTCGTTTCGCAGTGGGTGCCTTCTTGATCCCGTCAGACTTGTCTGCCGACATATGGCGGGTCGCAATTCTGGCCGCTAGCTCCGCCGCTGCCCGTTCGTTCGCAATCTCGCGCGCGGCTTGGGCCGCCTTTTGAATTGGCTTTCCTTCTTGGCGGGTTCCGGCGACTTCGTTCTCGGCCTCCCG
>DASSLE010000355.1:0-4560 GCA_035689725.1 Pseudolabrys sp. | reverse complement strand
GCTGCCGGCGATACGCCGGCCCTCACTAACTGGCGTCAATCAAGTTTGTTGACGAGACTTCAGCTCGTTCTATCAGCTGTGGCGCGAAGGTGTAGGCACCGCGCCAATACACGGAAGGGCGCACGATGATGGCTCATCTGTGGTTGGTAATAGCGGTCCCGATAGAAACGCGCCTTTGCTACATGCCCAACGCATTCGACTGATTACAGTGCTATGAGAGTAGCTTGAGGGGGATCGTCCTAAGCATATGGTGTGCGCATACATTTGACAGCGAAAAATGGGAGACGTGATGACAATCAAACTCTATATGCATCCGGTATCGACCGCGACCCGCCCGGTACGGCTGCTCATTGCCGAGAACGGCATCCGAAGGATTTAAAGAAGCGCGCCAAAGTCAACGAGGTGATGGACTGGCTCAATACCCAATTCACCGCGACTTCGGTTACGGACTGATCTATCCGCAGCTTTTTCCCCACCACAAGCGCCGCAGCGACGAAGCGCACGCCGGCGCCATCGCCTGGGGACAGCAAGGCGCCAAGAATTGGTTGCAGATTCTCAATGACCACTGGATCGGGCCAAAAAACCAATATCTCTGCGGCAACGAACTCTCCATTGCCGACTATTTCGGCGCCGCTGTGGTGTCGATTGGGGATTTGATCGGCTGCGACCTCTCTGCCTATCCCAACATCAAGCGCTGGCTCGACAACATGAAGAAGCTGAAGTCGTGGAACCAGGTCAACGAGGTTTTCAACGGCTTCGTGGCCGCCAATAAGGGGAAGGAGCTTGTACGCGTGTGAGCGTGCCGACGTGTTAGCCGTCATAATTTGGCCCTTGCGAAAAGCCGACCGCTACCGCGATGGCGCGCTCCGGAGGCAACTCAAGGTGCGGATTTGTCGCCCTGAATGCGAGATATTGACTCATGGCATCGACCTGATCGTCAAACTCACCCGGAAACGCGACGAGTTCACGAACGAAAGCGTCACGCCAATCAGCCCCATTGAGAAGATGGATGCGTTTCTTACGGCGGGTCTCTCGTCCGGTTCAGCCGATCGGAAGCATCAAATCGTACCCTATCCTTGGTGGACTTCATCACCATTACGTCCGAGTCTAGGTTTTCGGTACACACAGGTAAAGCGGACATAGCAGAATTTCCGCTAATGACCAGACATTCGGGCTGGTATAATTGCTGGAACCAAACTTCTGGCGCTGGAGGTCAAAAATTGATGCCAAGCCAGGCCTTCACCTGCTCGTGCAGATCGCCAGCGAAAGCCTCGGGTCCGCCTTGTGCGGTGATCTCGCCGAGGCTCAGCACATAGATATAAGTCGACATCTTCACAACGCGGCGAACGTTGTGGTCGACGAGCAGAATCGCAGTCTGCTCGGACGCAAAAAGGCCGATCCACTGATAGACCTCCTCGGCGACCTTGGGTGCTAATCCTATGCTCGGCTCATCGACTAGGCACAGACGCGGTCGAACTAAATAGGCCTTGGCGAATTCGACCATTTTCTGCTGGCCACCGGAGAGATCACCGGCCTTGTCGTACCGTTTATTCCTAAGCACCGGAAATTTTGCGTAGGTATCATCGAAGCGATCGGCGATATCGGCGCGCGTAAGACCGTCCGCTCGCCGGACGAGGTGCTCGAGCGGCAGGCGCAGATTGTCCTCGACGCTCATGAAATTGAACAGGCTCGATTCCTGCGGGATATAGAAGATGCCGCGGTCGATGACGGTATGCGGCGCGATCCCGGTGATATTGGCGCCATCGAACATGACGAGGCCTGAGCTTGGCCGCAGGAACCCGCAGATCGTCTTCATGATCGTAGACTTGCCGGCCCCGTTAAGGCCGATCAAGCCGGTGATGACGCCCGGCGCGACCTTGATGCTGACCCCGCGCAAGATGTCGATGTCGGCGACGTAGCCGGCGCTCACGTTGTCGAGCACGAGAAGCGCGGTCATGCGGCGGCCTCGCCGAGATAGGCCTCGATCACGACGGGATCGGTGAGTACCGCGCGGGTCTTCTCGTCGGCGATGACGGTACCGGCGTTCATGCAAATCGCGCGTGGGCAAAGTTCGACGATCACTGGCATGTCGTGACTGACGAGTAGGAAGGTCTGGCCGGCGGCGTGCCGACGGCGGATGACGTCCGCCATGATCTCCTTCATGGTCGGGTGGACTGCGGCGAACGGTTCGTCGAGTAGCGCGATGCGCGGTGGAACCATGAAACAGGAGCCGAACTCGAGCAGCTTGCGCTGACCGCCCGACAACTGGCCGGCGTCGAGATGCATCATGCGTGTAAGTGTCAGATCTTCGATGAGTTCGCGCGCGCGCCCTTCGGCCTCGGCTTCGGGCAGCCCCAGCGCACTGCCGGTGACCAGCAGATTGTCGAGCACACTCATGCGCGGGAAAACGCGCGTGAGTTGGAACATGCGCAGCACGCCGAGTCGTGCCAGCGCCTCAGGCCGCAGCCCGGTGATCGGGCGGCCGTGGAGAACAACGTCACCAGAATCAGCAGAGAGATAACCGCTCAGGATATTGAGCAGCGTCGTCTTGCCGGACCCGTTCGGGCCAATAAGGCCGACAAGCTCACCCTCGTTCACGGAGAAAGTCACGTTGTCGAGGGCCTTGAGGCCGCCGAAGAACTTGCTCACGCGATCGATGGAAAGGCAGGCCATGGCGCCTCACTCCGCCGCGGAGGTAGCGGGCGCCGGTCGGCGCGCGGTGCGTTCGATGGCCCGGCGGAAGAAACCCCACAGGCCTTCGCGGAAGAAGCGGCCGAAAATGATGACAAGCAGCGCGAACACGATGAGCTGATAGCCGCCGAAGTCGCGCAAGAACTCGGAGGCGACATAGACCAGGAAGGCGCCGCCGATCGGGCCGGGGAGGGTGCCGAGGCCGCCGATTACCACCATGCTGACGATAATGCCGGTCTGCGAAAGGAGGCCGAGTTCGGGACTGACGAACTGTGCGAAATGCCCGTAGAGCGCGCCGGCAAGCCCACTGATGGCGGCGCTGAGCGTAAAGGCGTTGGTCTTCCACAGCACGGTCTTCACGCCGCGGCTCGCGGCAGCGATCTCATCGTCGCGAATGGCGCGCAGATAAAGGCCTGCGGGTGCGCGCAGAAGGAAATAGAGCCCGAGCTGGATGACAACGAGCACGCCGAGCATCACATAATACCAAGTGAGCCGGTGGTCGAAGAGCCCCGGCACGTTAAGGCCGAGGTCGCCGCGCGTGATCTCGATTGAATTACTAATCACGAGGCGGAAGATCTCGGCGAACGACAGCGTGGTCAATGCAAGATAGGGGCCGCGCAGTCGAAGGACGATGCAGCCAAGCCCAAACCCGATCGCCGCTGCAACTACTACGGACGCGGGAATGCCAACCAGCGGCAGCGCGTTGAAATGATAAGAGAGCAAGCCGGTCACATAGGCGCCGATCATGCCGAATGCTGCCGGTGCAAGCGAGAATTGCCCCGTGTAGCCGGCCAGTAAATTCCACGCCGCCGCCAGCATCGCGAAATACATCGAGACGATGAGGACGCCCTGCCAATATTCGTTGCGCACGATCGCGGGCAGCAGCGCGACCAGCGCGAATATCCCAAGGGAGAACACGAGCTGGATACGGTCGCGCATGCGAGTATCGCTGAAGGTTACAGCCATCAAACCTCGCGGCTCCGCTCGCCGAACAGGCCCTGCGGCCGGAACAGCAAGACCATGATGAGGATCACCAGACCGAAGGTGTCGCGATATTGATAGGAGATGTAAACGCTGCCGAAGCTCTCGAGCACGCCGAGGATCAGGCTGGCGACGATGCTCCCGGGCAGCGAACCCATGCCGCCGAGCACGACGATGACGTAGGACTTAATCGCCGGAAACACGCCCACGTCCGGTGTCGGATTGAAGATGTTGGCCAGCAGTGCACCCGAAATAGCAGCAAGTCCGCCCGCGAGCGCGAAGACGATGGCGCTCGCTTTCGCCGTGTCGATGCCGGCGAGCGAGGCTCCGAGCCGGTTCTGCGCCACCGCCTGGATTTGCCGGCCCCAATAGGAATAGCGTACGACCAGCGCGGTCGCGACGATGACCCCGATGGCGATGATGGCGGCAACCAGTCGATGGCCGCTGACGAGAATCGGGCCCAGCACCATGCGCGTGATGCCGACCAACGCCGGGCCCTTGTAAGCATAGGGGCCAACGATCTTGTCGACTAGATTGATCAGCAGCAGCGACAAGCCGAAGGTGATGATGACGGCATATTCGTCCCTCATTACGCCCCAGCTCGCGTAGCCGGAATAGAGCGGCCGCATCAACAATCGTTCGACGACGAGGCCGAGGATCACTCCAACTATGAATGCAAACGGCAAAGCCAGCCACGGCGGCACGCCCAGCGCGAGCGCGACGAGCGTATAGGCATAGGCGCCGACGGTGTAAAACTCGCCGTGCGCAAAGTTCACAATCTTGAGGATGCCGAAGATCAGCGACAGACCGATCGCCATCAGTGCGTAGAACACACCAATGATAAGGCCGTTGATTGTAAGGTCGAGCGTGAGCATGCGGTGGTGACGG
>DASSLE010000354.1:0-5610 GCA_035689725.1 Pseudolabrys sp. | reverse complement strand
CCGCGCTGGAAAGAGTCCAACGATCGTGAATGGCGCGGATATGAAGAACTTCATTGATGTGGGTTCACCTTTTGCCAGCGCTAGGATCGGCGAGGGCGAGGTTTTCGTCAGTGAGTTGGACGAGAGCGATGGCTCGATTACGCTTTTCGGGCCCCGCGTCGCAGTCCTGAACAACATCTCCTTGGACCATAAATCGCTGGACGAGCTGCGCACCCTTTTCTGCGGCTTCATTGCCAAGGCGCAGACGGTGGTGCTGAATCTCGATAACGCAGAAACCGCGGCACTCTTAGTCGGTTTGAAGCCCGGGCAAGCGATCACCTACAGTCTGAATTCTGCGCAAGCCGACCTCTTTGCGTCTGCGCCGGTTCGATCGCCGGCTGGAATCGGGTTCCAAGTGAAGGCGCGCGAGACCGGTGAGGTCGTCGAGGTGGACCTGAAAGTTCCAGGGCTGCACAATGTGGCCAACGCACTCGCCGCTCTGAGTGCCGCGAAGGCTTGCGGCGTGGCTCTCGCAGCGGCCGCGGCCCATCTAGGCGAGTTCAGTGGCATCCGTCGGCGACTGGAGGTCGTGGGCACCGCAAACGAAATAACCGTGGTCGACGACTTCGCCCACAACCCCGACAAGATATCGGCCACGCTCGAAACCTTGCACGCGTTCCCCGGCCGCTTGCTGCTGATGTTTCAGCCCCATGGCTACGGTCCGATTCGTTTGATGAGGGATGCCTTAGTGGGCTGCTTTGCAAGCGGGTTGCGCGATGAGGATGTTCTGGTGATGCCCGAGCCCGTTAATTTCGGCGGCACGGTCGACCGCAGCGTCGGCAGCGATGATATTGTTTGCGAAATTCAGCGGTGCGGCCGAAATGCCTTTGCTTTTCCAGACCGCGGCGCCTGTGGCGACATGCTGGTCAGGTTGGCGCGTCGTGGTGATCGCATCGTGGTCATGGGCGCACGCGACGATTCGCTTTCGCAGTTCGCATGTGAACTCCTTCGACGACTTGCAGTGACAAAAGACGAAGGCTCGATTGCCACTCGGTGATTGCAAGTCAACGCCAGCGATAGAAGGATTAGGAATTATTAGCCGATCAAGGCTTCGGAGCAGGGCGCCGGAAGCTCGTTCTTGCAGCTTGCCCACGCAGACTGCCGCAATGTCTGCTTTTGACCCAAAGCGGACATTGGCCGCCGTCACGCCACCCCTTCCAGTTTGCCAGATTGAATTGGTACGATGTCTTGTTTCTTAGCCTCGGGGTGAGTGAGGCGGCGCGAGTGAACCTTCGTATGGATAGCCGGTTGGAAGAACTGTCCTTCACCTATTTTCCTGAAAACTACCGCTGGTCGCATGGTCTCCTGATCGGCCTCAACATGGCGCCGTGGGGCGGGGCGGAAATCGGCGAGGTCAACCGGATCGGCCTGCGGTTGAAAAACCGCGTCGGCGACGACGACGCATGGTTCCGGGAATGGTCGCGCGAAGCACGCAAGGTGGAAGACTCCGGCCGCGAACGCATCGCGGAAGGGTACACAACAAGCGGCGCGCAATACCTGCGCCGCGCAAGCGCCTATTATCACGTTGGCGAGCGCTTCCTGCAGCCGAAGAGCAAGGACGGGCTCGACGCCTACATGCTCGGCGTTGTGTGCTTCCGGGACGCGGCGAAATACCTAAAGCGGCCGCGCATGGAGCACGTAGAAATTCCTTATGAGGGCACGAGCCTGTCGGCCGTTTATGTCCATGCCGAGCCGGCGAACGCCACCGGCAAGGTGCCGGCGGTCGTCTTTTTCGACGGACTCGATGTCACCAAGGAAATTCAATACTTCAAGGGCATTGCCGACCTCGCCGCGCGCGGCATCGCGTGCCTTATTGTGGACGGCCCCGGCAACGGCGAGAGCGTCCGTTTCCGTGGTCTGTATCTGCGCCACGATACCGAGTATTACGCGACGTCGGTCTTTGATTACCTCACATCGCGGCCGGAGGTCGATGCCAAGCGCATTGGCGTGATGGCGATCAGCCTAGGCGGCTATTACGCGCCGCGCGCGGCCGCGTTCGAAAAGCGCTTTGCATGCTGCCTCGCCTGGGGCGCTCAGTGGGACTACCAGAAAATATGGCGCGACCGTTTCGAGCGCCTGGCCCGCGCGGACACCCCATCGCTCTCGGTCGCGCACCAGCACATTGCTTGGGTGCTCAACGTAAAATCACAGGAGGACGTGCTCAAGCGCCTCGAACCGTTCAAGCTCGACGGCGTCGTGCAGAAAATCAGCTGCCCCTTCCTGATGCTTCACGGCGACGGCGACGAGCAGATTCCCTTGAGCGAGGCGCAGAAATGCTTCGATGCCGTCGGATCGAAGGAAAAGACAATGAAGATCTTCACCCGCGAGGAGGGCGGCTATCACCACTGCCAGATCGACAACCAGAGCATCTGCTCGGCCTATATGTGGGACTGGCTCGAACTGGTGCTGCAGCCGGGCAAGTGACGGACTCTACATCGGCCCTTGGATGTTGTTGTCGCGGACGACCTGGCCCCACCGTGCGATCTCGCTCTTGAGCAAGGCGCGAGCGGCTGCGACCGAGCGTTGATCATTCGGGTACGGCGTGACGCCGGTATCGGCCCAGGATTTGACGATCGCCGGATCGGAAATGATCTCCTGAAGCGTCGCGTTGAGCTTGTTGATGACGTCGTCCGGCGTTTCGGCAGGCGCGAACAGCGCATGCCAGTACAGGATCTCGAGCTTCGGTCCGAATGCCTTCACGAAGCTGTCGGCGGTCGGTAACTCCGGCGACTTTTCCTTTGCGGTGATGCCGTAGGCTTTCATCTGCCCGGCCTTGATCTGCTGCACCACGGATTGCGGTGTTGCAAAGAACAGATCGACATGGCCGCCGGTGACGTCCTGCAAGGCGGGCGCGGCACCGCGATAGGGGATGAGGTCGACCTTGACCTTGGCCTCCTGCGCGAGCAGCGACGTGGCGAGATGGCCGGTCGCGCCGACGCCCGGCGTTGCCGCCTTCAAAGTCTGCTTCTTCATTAGGTCGAGAAGCTCGGTGAGCGTGTTCGGCTCAAGCGTCTTGCGCCCGACCAGCACCAGCGGGTTATTGTTGATGAAGATAATCGGGACGAGATCTTTTTCGGTGTCGTAATTTACGTTCTTGTAGAGCGCGACGTTCGCCGAAATCTGCAGATTGTGTAGGAGCAGAGTGTATCCGTCCGCCGCCGCATGGGCGACGCGACCGGTCGCGATCGTGGTGCTGCCGCCGCTGATGTTCTCGACGATGAAATTTTGCTTGAGCTTGTCGGACAGTGCCTGGGCCAGGACACGCGCGACCTGGTCGGTCGGCCCGCCGGCCGGGTAGGGCACGATTATGGTGACGTTCCGGCTTGGATAGGGCTGAGCCCATCCCGGTGTGGCGAGAATGAAAAGGCCGACAACGGTCAACGCGAGAGCGAAAGCGCGCCTCATTGCTTGTTTCTCCCGGGTTTTATTTTCAGGAAGCTTACGCCGCAGGAATGATCGGCAACAAGAGGTAGGGCTGCCGGCCGGCGGCGAAATATAACGTATTGCGGCACTCAAATATTGCTGGCGGCCGGTCGTCCTTGTCGATGTGCAGGAAGGGTCCGACGCCTTTCATCGGATAGGGCGCGTTCGGCAAGGCGATGTCGCGGCCATCGACCTCGTAGTCTTTGCCGCGCACCGTGAGCGCGAGCCGATAGCCTTGCGGCACCACGATCGACGTCGGCCAGATCTCGACATCGAGTTCGACCGGCTCGCCGGGTTTGAGCGGCCACTCCTCGTCGTGCGTGTGCCAGGGCCGGTAGGTCGTCGAAAGCTTCGGATCGAGCTTGCGATGCGACGCCCGCAGCCAGCCGAGACCGACCGGCGTGCGCGGATCGTTTGAGCCGATGAAGGTCACTTCCTTGCCTTCGGGATCGAACACTCGCAACGCGAGGATCAGGTCGGCGTCGGTCCTCTCCGATGAGAGCCATAACTTCGCCGCGACCGGGCCCGTGATCTCCAGATTCTTTGCCAGCGGCGGCGTTGAGAAGGTGAACCCATCGCCCGTCGTTTCGTAGCTCAGCACCGCCGTCCGTGATGGCACGTCCGGGCTCAGGGTTTTCCCGTCCGGCTGCAGGAAATATTTCGTCCATTGCGTGCGTACGAGCGGCCACTCGTTCTCGGCGCGCAGCACGAATTTTTCACCAGGATGGCGGATATTGAGCGAAACGCGCGGCTGCTTGTCCCACCCCGTGTTCTCACCCTTGAGGAAGTGGCCGAAGAATCGTTTCTGCAGCGCCTCGCCGTACTTGCTGTAGAAATGAGTGAAGTGCGTGTCGCCGTGAACTTCGAGCCATTTCTGCTTCGAACCGGCGCGCAGCCAGCCCTCGAAGTTGCCCCGCGTGTGCAGGCCCATGCCGCCCCAGTTGCCGGCGGAGAGCAGTGGCGCCTCGATGTCCTCGAATTTGGCGATGCGCGCCTTGTAATAATCGTCGAACAGGCGCCGGCGTTTCGCTTCGCCGGGCGTATCGGCGCAATTTTTGGCGAGATCTTCCTGCGGCAGCGTCTCCGGTCCAGCCACGAATTCACCCGTCACGATGCTTTTTGCGCCACGCGAGCCGACCCCGTGCTGCACGCTCGCAACCTGCCGCGGGTGCCAGCTGTTGAGGAAATCGCTGAGGATGCCTCCGTGGCGGCAAAGTTCGCGGTAGTAGTCGGATGAGCCTTCCCAGATGCACATCGCGGCAAGGTGAGGGGGCCGCAGCGCGCCGACCGTCCACTGGTTCATCGCGTAATAGGAAATGCCGTTAATGCCGACTTTGCCGGTGCTCCAGGGCTGCGTGCCCGCCCACTCGACGCATTGGTAGAGATCCTGCGTCTCCTGTTCGGACCACACGTCGAGGTAGCCAGGCGAACGGCCGGCCCCGCGGGAGTCGATGCGAAAGCAGGCATAGCCGTCAGGCACCCATTTCTCCGGATCGACCAGCTCCCAGTTCTGGTACTTGTTGCTCGACCCTTCCAGCACCTCGGGCGCGGCTTTCACGAGCCGCGCCCAATTGCCTTTGTAACCCTCCTGGAACGACAGGCCCTTGGCATAAGGGCCGTAGCTCAAAATGACAGGGTATCTGCCGGCGGCTGTGGGCTGGAAAATATCGGCGCGGAGGACGACGCCGTCGTCCATGGTGATGGGAACGTCCCAGTCGATGCGCATTCCATCTCGAATTTCGCTTTTCGCGTCCATAGGCAGCCCTGCCGACATGATCTCAGGCATTTGCCGGGCGATGGCGTTTGACCGCCTCGGGGTTGGTGGAATCGGCGCCCATGTAGATGCCGCGTTCCCACTTTCTTTTCAGTGGATCGGAAACCTTCAGCATCATCTTGCCAATGTTCTGGATCTCGATCTCGACCGTCTCGCCGTCTTGAAGCGCCCCGAGGCCCTCGTGGTTGGTGCCGCAGGCAATGAGATCCCCCGAATTCATAGTCATCACCATCGTAGCGAACTCGACAAGCTCTGGCACCCGATGTTCCATGTCATCGGTGCTGTAGTTGTGGCGCAGCTGACCATCATTCCAGAAGCGCACGATCAGGTCGTTCGGGTTCTTGATCTCGTCGGCGGTCGCGATGCAGGGGCCG
>DASSLE010000353.1:0-3459 GCA_035689725.1 Pseudolabrys sp. | reverse complement strand
TTCGCGGATGAATTCTCCGCGTACGTAGATGTAACCGGCGTTCGCACCCATGGCGAAACCGGCAATCAGGCAGCCCTCGACCAGCAGATGTGGATCGTGCCGCATGATCTCGCGGTCCTTGCAGGTGCCAGGCTCGGACTCGTCGGCATTTACAACGAGATAATGCGGACGGCCGTCCGACTTCTTCGGCATGAACGACCACTTCAATCCGGTCGGGAACCCCGCTCCGCCACGCCCACGGAGCCCCGATGTCTTCACCTCTTCGATGATGGCGTCGCGGCCTTTCGCCAGAATGGCCTTGGTGCCGTCCCAGGCGCCGCGAGCGCGCGCGCCTTTCAAGCCCCAGTCGTGTTGGCCGTACAGATTTCGGAAGACGCGGTCCTTGTCAGCGAGCATGGCTCACGCCTTCTCCTTGAGCGTGGTCGCACCGCCAACCGGCGCGGATAGGTGCCTATCGATCTGCGGACCTGGCTTCACTTTCTTGCCGGCCGCGAGATCATCGAGAATCTTGCCGAAGCTCTCAGCCGTCAGGTCCTCGTAGTAATCGCAATTGATCTGCGCCATCGGAGCGTTGACGCAGGCGCCGAGGCACTCAACCTCAACCCACGAAAACTTTCCATCCTTGGTGACGTCTCCCTGATCGCCGATGCGCTTGCGGCAGATTTTCTCCAGATCGTCGGCGCCACGCAGCCGGCACGGCGTCGTGCCGCAAAGCTGCACGTGGAATTTTCCGACCGGCTTTAGATTGAACATCGTGTAAAAGGTCGCGACCTCGAGCGCGCGGATATGCGCCATGCTGAGAAAGTCGGCGACATGACGAATCGCCGCTTCCGGCAACCAGCCGCCATGCTGCTCCTGCGCGCGCCACAGCAGCGGGATAATCGCCGACTGCTGCCGCCCTTCCGGATATTTGGTAATTTCCTTCTTCGCCCAGGCAAGGTTATCCTTGCTGAAGGAAAACTCTTTCGGCTGGATTTCCAGCGGCGCGAGGCGGCGAACACTCATCGGTCCACCTCGCCGAACACAATATCGATTGATCCGAGGATGGCAGAGACGTCGGCCAGCATGTGGCCGCGGCAGAGAAAATCCATCGCTTGCAGATGCGCGAAACCCGGCGCGCGGATCTTGCACTTGTACGGCTTGTTGGTGCCGTCGGCGACCAGATAAACGCCAAACTCCCCCTTGGGCGCCTCGACCGCGGCATAAACTTCGCCCGCCGGCACGTGATAGCCCTCGGTGTAGAGCTTGAAGTGGTGGATCAACGCTTCCATCGAGCGTTTCATCTCGCCGCGTTTCGGCGGCACGATCTTCTGGTCATCGACGGTAACCGGACCCTGTCCGGCGGGCGAGCGTAACTTCTCGAGGCACTGCTTCATGAGTTTGGTCGACTGGCGCATCTCTTCCATGCGGATGAGATAACGGTCGAAGCAGTCACCGTTCTTCCCGATGGGAATATCGAAATCGAGCTCGGAATAGCACTCATATGGTTGCGCCTTGCGCAGATCCCAGGCCGCGCCGGAGCCGCGCACCATCACGCCCGAGAAACCCCAATTCCAGGCATCGGACAGCTTCACCACGCCGATGTCGACGTTGCGCTGCTTGAAGATCCGATTGCCGGTGAGCAGCGCGTCGAGATCATCGACGACTTTTAGGAACGGATCGCAAAACGCATAAATGTCGTCGATCAGCTTCGGCGGTAGGTCCTGATGCACCCCGCCCGGCCGAAAATAGGCCGCGTGCATGCGCGAACCGGAGGCGCGTTCGTAGAATATCATCAGTTTTTCGCGTTCCTCGAAGCCCCACAGCGGCGGCGTGAGCGCGCCGACGTCCATTGCCTGCGTGGTGACATTGAGCAGATGCGACAATAGCCGACCGATTTCCGAATAGAGCACGCGGATCAATTGCGCGCGCTTGGGGATCTGGATACCAAGCAGTTTTTCAACCGCAAGACAGAAGGCGTGCTCCTGATTCATCGGCGCGACATAGTCGAGCCGGTCAAAATAGGGCACCGCCTGCAAGTACGTTTTGTGCTCGATCAGCTTCTCGGTGCCACGGTGAAGCAGTCCGATGTGAGGATCCACGCGCTCCACCACCTCTCCGTCGAGCTCGAGCACCAAGCGCAGCACGCCGTGCGCCGCCGGATGTTGCGGTCCGAAATTGATGGTAAAATTACGCAGTTCGATTTCAGCCATCAGCTAACCAACTCCGCTGCGGCTTTCGCCTTTTCTGCAATTTTGCCATTGAAGCGATCCCATGCCACCACGACGCGCCCGTGACGGCCTTCGCCAATCAGGTCCATGCCGTCGTGCGCGCTGACCTTGAAAACAATCTTGCGGCCTTGCACTTCGACGACTTCCACGTCGACCTTGACCGTCATGCCAGGCGGGGTCGCCGCCAGATGTGAAACATCCACATGAGTGCCGAGGCTGCCCTCGCCGTCGTCGAGATGCGCCGCCATCAATTGTGTGCACGTCCACTCCATGAGCACGATCATGAACCCGGTCGCGAATACCTTCGGCATTTGCGCGATGATCGGCGATTCAGGATAGGTGTACGGGACCGTCTTGTTTTCTGGTTGTAGGAAAATGAATGTCTAAGCCCGGGTCTCAGGGTCGACTTCATGTTCACGACCCCTTCCCTTCGGGCTTCGTCTTCTCGTCGCCCGGCAGCACATAGTTCGTGCCTTCCCAAGGCGAGAGGAAATCGAAGCTGCGGAACTCCTGCGCCAATGTCACCTTGTCGTAGACGACTCGTTTCTGCTCGTCGTCGTAGCGCACCTCAACGAATCCGGTGAGCGGAAAATCCTTGCGCAGCGGATGGCCTTCGAAGCCGTAGTCGGTGAGAATCCGTCGCATGTCAGGATGGCCGGTAAACAGCACACCGTAGAGATCGTAGGTTTCGCGCTCGAACCAATCGGCCCCGCGGAAAACATTGATCAGCGACGGCACGGGCGTCGTCTCGTCGGTCGCAACCTTGAGCCGAACGCGCTGATTCAGCCGCGGCGACAGGAAATGATAGATGACGTCGAAACGCTGCTCGCGCGATGGCCAATCGATAGCCGTGACGTCAATGATATTGATGAATTGGCATGCCGGATCGTCGCGCAAAAACGTCGCGACTTTGATAACGTCGGCGGCTTTGGCACTAACCGTCAATTCACCGCGCGCAATCGCGTAGCCGGCGATGGAGGAACCGAGGGCGGTTTTGATCGTTTGCCCAAGCCTGTCGAGCGTGTCGTCCATGTCCGGCTCCGCTTAACGCTCGATTGTCCCGGTGCGACGGATCTTTTTCTGCAAAAGCATCACGCCATAAAGTAGCGCTTCCGCAGTTGGCGGACAGCCGGGCACGTAAATGTCAACCGGTACGATACGGTCGCACCCGCGCACGACAGAATAGGAATAGTGATAGTAGCCGCCGCCGTTCGCGCATGAGCCCATCGAGATCACATAACGGGGCTCC
>DASSLE010000352.1:0-2466 GCA_035689725.1 Pseudolabrys sp. | reverse complement strand
TCCCAGCGCAGGTCGTCATCGGTGCCTTCCAGAATGGTGGTCTTGAAGCGGTTAGGCGCCTGGAACTCGAAGTAGAACAGCGGCTCGGTGGCGCGCAGGCGATGCTTCTCCTCGGCCGGGATGAAGATCATGTCGCCAGGCCCCACCGGGCGCACGCCTTGATCCGACTCCACCGTCGCCTTGCCTTTGATGATGAAATAGAAGTGCTCGCAGTTCTTGTGCAGATGCAGGGGCGAAGCCGCGTCCTTTTTGTAGTGCATGACGCCGGCGAGCATGTCGTCGATCTTGGCGAGCTCCTGGTTGACAAAGAAAATGCGCTCGCGCGCCGCTTTCGCGTCGATCAGCGCCGGCAGCTCGTCCTCTTTGAATATGTAGGCCATTTGGGTCTCTTCTCCGATTGTGAAACGTTGTTATTTCGCCGGCACCAGCGGTGCCGCCTTGCGCCTGGTACGGACTTTCTTATCCGGAGCCTTGGCCGCGAAGGCCGCCGAGACAAACGCGGTCTTGCCGTCCCACGGTTCGACCTCGACCAGCGCATTGGCGCCGGCGAGCGAATGCGTGGTCTTGGTCTGCGTGCGCTCGGGCGTCAGCAGATTGAGGACACCGCCGCGATCGACCGACTTGCCGGGCTCGCCCATCGGGTCGTAGACCGCCGAGGACTCGTAGCCGTGGCAGACGCCGCGCGGCAGCCGCTGCGTCGGCAGCGCGGCGCAGATCACCGCGCCGCGGTCGTTGTAGACCTTGACCAGATCGTGCTTGCCAATGTCGCGCTCTTTCGCGTCGTCCGCGTTCAGCCGGATCAGCCAATAGAAATAGCCGTCGATGTTGACGCGGTGATCCTCGATGTTGAGCAGGAACGAATCCTTGCCGTCACCTTGCGTGTGGTAGGAATATTTCGAGTGCGGGGTGAGCAACTGCAGCGGATAGCGTTCAAACAGCGCGCCCGAATGCGGACCCTCCCATGACGGCTCGTATTTGACGACCGGCGGCCGCTCCGGATCGGGGAAGCGCTTGAGGCTGTTGCATTCGAATTCGAGCTTGCCCGACTGCGTCTGCAAGCCGCGCAGGAATTCCTCGGTGTAATCAGACGGCAGTGGCTGCGCTTCCGGCACGTCCTTCTTGCGGTTTTCCCAGAACCAGCGGAACGACACCGGCGCGCGCAAGTGCTGCTTCTCGGCTGGCAGCACGTAATAGCCGCGCTTGATGAAATTCTTCCACGAGATCACCTTGGGCAGGTCCGACGCATCGAAATGCCGCTTGACCCAGTCGATCTCGTTGCAGCCCTCGTTGAAATAGTTGGCAAGCCCGAGCCGTTTGCAGATCTCGGTGAAGATCCAGTAGTCGGTCTTCGACTCGCCGAGCGCCTTGATCGCCGGCGCCTGGAAGATGATGACGCGGTGATTGAGCTGCTGCTGGCCGTGATGGCCGTAGCCGCCGAGACCGGCCCATTCCGAGATGTCGACGCGTTCGAAATTGGTGCAGGCCGGCAGGATCAGGTCGGCGAATTTCGCCTCGCCTTCGAACCAGATCGATTGGTTGACCACGAATTCCAAGTTCTCCGACTGGTACATCCGCACATGGCGGTTGGTGTTGTTCATAGTCGCAATCATCGAGCCGCCGTATTTGTACAGCATGCGCACCGGCGAATGGCCGGGCGCCGGATAGCTGAACTTGGCGAACTGGTGCTCGATCGACTTGCCGATCCACGGCCAACCTTCGGCTTTGCCGTCGGCGATCGCTTCCGGCATGTAGATGCGCGGGATGCGCTGGAAGCTGGAGTTCATGCTCGGCAGCTGCGGCATGCGCTGATAGAGCTCGACCGGCATCGAGGTGTTTTCCAAATCGCCCGACATGCCGCCGTCGGCATAGCCGGGGAAATAGAAATTGAAGTCGAGCGGGCAGCCCCATTGCAGATTGCCCATGTTGATGCCGGGCTTGCCGAGACCCTGCATCGCCGCCAGGCACACCATGGTGCGCGCCCACTGGATGCCGGTCTGGTTGCGGCAGGCGCCGCCATGGCCGTTGCCCCACCCGCCGGGCGCGAGATAGACGCGTTTCTTCCCCCACTCGCGGGCGAGCGCGCGCACATCTTTGGCCGGGACACCGGTTTCTTTTTCCTGCCATTCCGGCGTCTTGGGCGTGCCGTCCTCCTCCCCGAGCAGATAGGCCTTCCACTTGTCAAAGCCGACGGTATGGGTCTTCACATAATATTTGTCGTAGAGGCCTTCCTTGATCCACACATAGGCGATCGCCATCGCCATGGCGGGCGACGTGGTCGGCTTGGGCGCGAACCACTTGCCGGGAATGAACTGCGCCGAGGCATTATAATAGGGGTCGATGTGCACGACCTTGATACCGAGCTTCGGGTTCTTCAGCCACTGCCGGCGCACGGTGCCTTCCTGCGCGCCGTAGGAGCCCGACGTGCTCTCCGGATCGGCCGACCAGAACACGATCATGTCGCAGTTC
>DASSLE010000351.1:0-8962 GCA_035689725.1 Pseudolabrys sp. | reverse complement strand
AATTCGATGGCAAATATCAGCGCCCAGATGGTCAAGGAGCTGCGCGAGTCGACCGGTGCAGGCATGATGGACTGCAAGGCGGCCCTCACCGAAACCAAAGGCGACATGACGGCGGCGCAGGATTGGCTACGCAAGAAGGGTCTATCCAAGGCCGCCAAGAAGGCTGGCCGTGTGGCAGCCGAAGGACTGATCGGCGTTCAGGTGCAAGGCACAAAAGGTGTCGTGGTCGAGGTCAACTCGGAGACCGATTTCGTCGCGCGCAACGATCTGTTTCAGGGCTTGGTGAAGATGATCGCCGACGTCGTGCTGTCGGTCGGCACCGATGTCAAGAAGATCAATGCCGCGAAAGCCGGTAGTATCACGGTATCCGAGTCGATCTCCGATACAATCGCCAAGATCGGCGAGAATATGACGCTGCGCCGCGCCGCCATGGTTTCGGTCGGGAAGGGCGCCATCGGCTCTTATGTGCACAACTCGGTCACCGATGGGCTCGGCAAGATCGGGGTAATCGTCGCGCTCGAATCGTCCGGCAAAGCCGATGAGCTCGCCGCCATCGGCCGGCAGGTGGCGATGCATGTCGCCTCGGCCAATCCGTTGGCGCTCGACGCATCCGCGCTCGACCCGGCGGTTGTGGAACGTGAGAAGAATGTTCTCGCTGACAAGTTCAAGCAGCAGGGCAAACCGGCTAACGTGATCGAGAAGATCGTCGAGTCGGGATTGAAAACTTTTTACAAGGAAGTTTGCTTGCTGGAGCAACCGTTCATTTTCGATGACAAGAAAAGCATTACACAGGCGCTTAAGGAAGCCGAAGGTAAAGCGGGCGGGCCGATCAAAATCACCGGCTTCGTTCGTTATGCGCTCGGCGAGGGCATCGAGAAGCAGGAAACCGATTTCGCCGCCGAGGTCGCGGCCGCCGCCGGTCAGACTTGATCGAGCGTCGGCTGCCTCCGCTCTCGGCGATCCCAAGAAAGATCGCAACGTATGAGTGACCCGGTCTATCGTCGCGTCATCGTCAAATTGTCCGGCGAAGCGCTGTCGGCTGCCAACGGTTTTGGCATCGATCAGGCGACGGTCGAGCGCCTGGCCGCGGACCTGGCTGCGGCCGCCAAGCTCAGCGTGGAGCTGGGCGTCGTGGTGGGCGGCGGCAACATCTTCCGTGGCGTTGAAGTCTCGGAGCGCGGTGTACCGCGGCCTGTGGGCGACACCATGGGCATGTTAGCGACAGTCATGAATTGTCTTGTGCTTGAGGCCGCAATCGAACGGGCGGGCCGCGAGGCGCGCACACTGTCAGCGCTTGCCATGCCTTCGGTCTGCGAAACCTACAATCGCAAGCGTGCAATGAAGAATCTCGGCAAAGGGCGCGTTGTGCTGCTTGCGGCCGGCACCGGCAATCCGTTCTTTACGACTGATACCACTGCGGTGTTGCGCGCGGCCGAGCTCGATGCCCAGGCGGTGCTTAAGGCCACCAATGTCGATGGTGTCTATACCGCTGATCCCAAAAAAGACCCCAAGGCAAAACGTTACGACAAGCTCAGCCATCAGGAAGCGATTGAGAAGGACCTGAGGATCATGGATGGCGCCGCCTTCGCGCTTGCCCGGGAAAACCGGATGCCTATCATCGTGTTCTCTGTCGCTGAGAAGAGCGCCATCGAAGCCGTGTTACGCGGCAAGGGGCGGGCAACTGTCGTCGGCTAGTCCGGCGCGGCATTTTGCGCCGGTTCTGCGTATTTGAGGATTGCCATGGCAAACGCAACACATGACCTTAACGAGATCAAGCGCCGCATGCAGGGCACGAGCAACGTGCTGAAAACCGAACTATCAGGGCTGCGTACTGGCCGCGCATCTGCCCATTTGCTCGATCCGGTCATGGTCGATGCCTATGGCGCGCAGATGCCGCTTAATCAGGTCGCGACGGTAAGCGTGCCGGAGCCGCGGATGATTTCGGTTAATGTCTGGGACCGCTCGCTGGTTCACCCCGTCGAAAAGGCGATTGTGAATTCCAATCTCGGGCTCTCGCCGGCAACAGAAGGCCAAACTATTCGCTTGCGCATTCCCGAGCTCAATGAGGAGCGGCGCAAGGAATTGGTCAAGATCGCCCACAAATATGCCGAGACCGCGCGCGTCGCCGTGCGGCATGTCCGCCGCGACGCCATGGACGTCATCAAAAAGCTGGAGAAGGAGCACAAGATTAGCAAGGACGATCACGATCGCTTCTCCGGCGATATTCAGAAGGCGACAGACGCCGGCATCGCAGAGATTGACCATATGCTGGCTGCAAAAGAAAAGGAGATCCTCACGGTCTGAGGTCGCGTTCAATGCCCGAGGCCGAATTCAAACAAAGCGCTCCGTCGGCATTTGAGGTGCCGCGTCATGTTGGCATCATCATGGACGGCAATGGCCGCTGGGCAGCAGCGCGTGGGCTGCCGCGCGCGGAAGGGCATCGACGCGGTGTCGAGGCGCTGCGGCGAACCATTCGCGCAGCCGGCGAAATCGGCATCAAGATTGTCACGATTTTCTCCTTCAGCGCCGAAAACTGGTCGCGGCCAGCAAAAGAAGTTGGCGAACTCATGGGGTTACTTCGTCGGTTTGTCCGCAATGATCTTGCCGAACTGCACAAAAGCAATGTGCGTGTGCGTGTGATTGGTGAGCGCACGGGGCTTGAAGCCGATATCGAAAGACTATTGGTCGAGGCTGAAGAGCTCACTAAGAATAACGACGGCCTCACATTGGTAGTCGCGTTTAATTATGGCGCGCGCCAGGAAATCGTGCGCGCGGTGCGCAGTATTGCCACGGCGGTAAAGCAGGGCGATCTGAACGTGGCCGACATCGATATGGATATGTTCGCCGGCTTTCTGGATGCGCCCGACATTCCCGACCCCGATCTGATCATTCGCACCAGCGGCGAGCAGCGGCTATCCAATTTTCTGCTTTGGCAAGCAGCGTACAGTGAACTGGTTTTCGTGCCGACCTATTGGCCCGATTTCGACCGGGCCACGCTTGAATCCGCGATCCGCGAATACCAGCAACGCGAGCGGCGGTTCGGCGGCCTCGTTGCCCAGACCGGATCGTGATTCCTGTGGTCGGCGTGGACCCTGTTTCCGGTTCGGGCGATGCCAATAGGGCGCTGTCCGTGAACAATCTCGCGCTGCGCATCGTTTCCGCCGCCATATTGGCACCACTCGCGCTTCTAACGGCCTATCTCGGGCGCTGGCCATTTGCGTTGTTCTGGGGCGTGGCCGCAATCGCAGTGTTGTGGGAATGGGTCGTGCTCGTGGCCGGCCCGTCGTATCGGCTGATGTTTTCGTGCTGCGCTGGTGCCGTTGCTATCGCCGGTTTTGTCGGGTGGCTCGGACGTCCGATTGCAGCTCTGCTGATGGTTGGTCTTGGTGCGCTTGCTGCTGCGATTTTTGCTCCGTCCGAACGAAGATTATGGGTGACCGTCGGCATCGGGTATGCAGGAGCAATGCTCTTGGCGCCGACGTTTTTACGCGCTGACGATGTCTATGGTTTCGTAGCGATCGTGCTAGTGTTCGCAATTGTGTGGACGACCGATATCCTCGGCTATTTCGCGGGCCGCATCTTCGGTGGACCGAAATTGCTGCCGGCCGTGAGCCCGAGGAAAACGTGGTCTGGAGCAATTGCTGGCACGGTGGGCGCTATGATCATAGCGCTGGTTGTCGCAGGCCTGTTTGGGTCGTTCAACAAACTTGCAATCGTCGTCGTCGCGTTGGTGTTGTCGGTGCTGGCGCAAGTTGGAGATTTGTTCGAATCCTGGGTGAAGAGGCAATTTGGCGCCAAAGACTCCAGTCATCTCATTCCCGGCCATGGCGGAGTGATGGACAGACTTGACGGTTTCTGGGCGGCAGTTGTCGCTGGTTGCCTGATCGGAGTGTTGCGCGGTGGCTTCGATGAGCCTGCGCGCGGACTACTGGTATGGTGAGTATATGACCGCTGTCGACATCGTCCGCTCGAGCTCAAAGTCTGCTGCCGAGCCGCGCACGATCACTATCCTCGGAGCCACCGGCTCGATTGGTGCCAGCACACTTGACCTGATCAGGCGTGCGCCGGAACGCTATCGCGTCGAGTCAATCAGCGCGCGACGTAACGCGCGAGCGCTGGGAAAAATCGCTCGCGAGATTGGCGCGCGACATGCTGTGGTAGCAGATCCGGCCGCCTATCGTGAACTCAAGGATGCGCTGTCCGGGTCCCGTACGGAAGCGGCCGCGGGAGAAAACGCCTTGGTCGAGGCCGCGCAGCGTCCGGCTGACTGGGTGATGGCCGCGATCAGCGGCTCAGCTGGGTTGAAGCCGACACTTGCGGCTATCGAACGTGGCGCGACTGTCGCACTCGCAAATAAAGAATGTCTTGTTTGCGCGGGTAGCCTGTTCATGCGCCGCGCGGCGAGCGCCGGCGCCACCGTTCTTCCCGTCGACTCTGAGCACAATGCCGTGTTCCAGGCGCTGGGCGCGGGCAATCGCGCAGATGTCAGGCGGATAATCCTGACGGCATCCGGTGGTCCATTTCGAACCTGGTCAAAGGAAGCGATCAAGGCGGCAACCCCGGAGCAGGCGTTGCGTCATCCAAATTGGTCGATGGGCCCAAAGGTTACTGTCGATTCTGCAACGCTCATGAACAAAGGTCTCGAAATTATTGAGGCTCATCACCTGTTCTCACTCCAGTCAAACGAGATAGACGTACTCGTGCATCCCCAATCGGTGGTGCACGGGCTGGTGGAATTTCGCGACGGCTCGGTGGTGGCGCAACTTGGGTCGCCCGACATGCGAATTCCGATCGCCCATTGTCTTGCCTGGCCGCGGCGCATCGATGGTCCGGCAGCGCGGCTTGACTTGGCCGCGCTACAACAGCTGACCTTTGAGGCGCCAGATCTGGAGCGTTTTCCGGGATTGGCCCTGGCGCGACGCGCGATGGAGACAGGCGGGGCCGCGCCGACCGTACTCAACGCGGCCGACGAGGTTGCAGTCGGAGAGTTTATCGCCGGCAGGATCTCCTTTCCGGCGATCGTCGCCCTCGTTGAGGCGACGCTCGATATTGCCGCGGGACGTGGTTTATTGGCGGAACCGGCCGGAATCGACGCGGCACTGGCCGTTGACCATATCGCAAGAAGTTTGGCCCGGGACCTCTTGCCCGAAATTGCCGTAAAGACATCCTAGATTGTTTTCGGGTGGCACGAAGGCCCAATAGGGCAGGACAAGGCAGTAATGGGTATGGAGATCATGGGAGGCTTAAGCGCGTTCGGCGGCAGCCTTATTGGCTATGTCGTGCCGTTTCTTTTTGTTCTAACGATTGTCGTTTTCTTTCACGAACTTGGTCATTTCTTGATGGCGCGTTGGTGCGGTATCAAGGTGATGGTGTTTTCGATTGGTTTCGGTCCCGAGATAGCAGGGTTCAACGACCGCTACGGCACGCGCTGGAAGATTTCTGCAGTCCCGCTTGGTGGCTACGTCAAATTCTTTGGCGACGAAAATGCTGCGAGCGTGCCTGACCAGGCCGCAGCCGCGGGTATGACCGAAGGTGAAAAGAGGGACAGCTTCATATTCCAACCGGTCAGATCGCGCGCAGCTGTCGTGGCGGCCGGACCGATCGCGAATTTCGTGCTGGCGATCGCCATTTTCGCCGCCATTTTCATGACCGTCGGCAAGCAGACCACGAGTGCGCGCGTCGACAGCGTGCAATCCGGAAGTGCTGCGCAAGCGGCCGGCTTCCAGCCCGGTGATCTGGTGCTGGCGATCAATGGCGAGAAGATCGAAAGCTTCTCGGACATGCAGCGTATCGTCAGCATCAGCGCTGGCGAGCCGCTAACAGTTGAGGTCGAGCGCGGCAACGCGCTGGTCGCCCTCAAGGCCGTACCGCAGCTTAAGGAACTTAAGGACAACTTCGGCAATGTTCACAGGATCGGCGTGCTTGGCATCAGCCGCTCCATGGCGCCAGGCGACATCAAGACGGAAAAGGCCGGACCGCTGCGGGCCGTCGTGATGGGCGCGCAGGAGACCTGGTTCGTGGTGGACCGGACGCTGTCCTATATCACTGGCGTATTTGCCGGACGGGAGGCTGCCGATCAGCTCGGCGGACCGATTCGCATAGCGCAGGTCTCGGGACAGGTGGCGACGGCCGGCTTTGCGGCGCTCTTACACCTCACCGCCGTCCTGTCGGTCTCAATTGGCTTATTGAACCTGTTTCCGATCCCCCTGCTCGATGGTGGTCACCTTTTGTTCTACGCCATTGAGACGATTCGTGGCCGGCCATTATCTGAGCGCGCCCAGGAACTGGGGTTCCGGATTGGGTTGGCGATCGTCCTGATGTTGATGATTTTTGCAACCTTTAATGACATCCTTCATCTCGCCACATCCTGACCGTTGCTGACGGGCAACTTTCTGAGGGAGAATGTTGAGGGTGGTAATATCAACAACTTAGCGTCGAAATTTTACAACCTTTTGATCTGACTCAGCCGAAGCCCCCATTACCCTCGGTTGTGCTTTGTTGGGTATTGGCCCACCAGCTAAGTTGCTGATGGGCCACAGTTCTTAGATTTTGAGGGAAAAGGGAAAGTTTGGGCGGGAGTTCGTTTGCAGTGCGCAAAAAACGCTGTAAAAAGCTTGCCTATGCCAGCCCGACCGTCTGTCGAATCCGCAGTGGGGGCGGCCGCATTGGATCAAAAGGGCGCGTAGCGCATGGGACTTTGTGTGAGGGCGGTTCGGGGATTGGCTATTTGCTGCCTGATCCTCGGCGGCATCCTTGTCGGCGCTGGATGCGTAACGGTTGCCTCCTCAGGCGTCGCGGGCGCGCAGACGGTCAGTTCTATTGTTGTCGAAGGCAGCCGCCGGGTCGAAGCCGACACCATCCGCTCCTATTTCAAGCCCGGCCCCGGCGGGCGGCTAGGCCCCGAGCAGGAAGACGAAGCGCTCAAGGCGCTCGTTGCCACGGGGCTCTTTTCTGACGTCCGCATCAGCCATGCCGGCAACCGCCTGGTGGTGACAGTTGTTGAGAATCCGGTGATCAACCGGGTCGCCTTCGAAGGCAACAAAAAAGCCAAGGACGAGCAACTCTCGGCAGAAGTGCAGTCGAAGCCGCGTGGGACGCTTTCGAGGCCGATGGTTCAGGCCGACGTGCAGCGCATTATCGAGGTCTATCACCGCAGCGGCCGCTTCGACGTCTCTGTCGATCCGAAGATTATTGAATTGCCGAACAACCGCGTCGACCTCGTGTTCGAGATCAAGGAAGGCGAAAAGACTGGCGTCAAAGAGATCCGTTTTGTTGGCGCGCATGCTTATTCGTCGAGCCGCCTGAAGGAAGTGATCAAGACTTCTGAAAGCAACTTGCTTAGCTTCCTGCAGACAACCGACATCTATGATCCCGATCGCGTGGAGGCTGATCGTGATCTGTTGCGCCGCTTTTATCTGAAGCACGGCTATGCCGATGTACGCATTATATCGGCGGTAGGCGAATACGATCCTGCCAAAAAGGGATTTATTGTTACGTTCACAATCGACGAGGGTGCTCAGTACCGTGTCGGCACCGTCGAGGTTCTTTCGAACGTACGCGCGATTGATCCGGCAATACTGCGCGGTCAGCTTAAACTGAGCGAGGGCAACGTCTACAACGCCGACTTGGTTGAAAAAAGTGTCGAAGCGATGACAATCCAGGCTTCTAAATACGGTTATGCCTTTGCAACTGTTCGGCCGCGCGGGGACCGCAACTTTGAGACCAAGACCATCAATCTTGCGTTCGTCGTCGAGGAAGGCGCGCGCGCCTATATCGAACGTATCAACATCATCGGCAATACCCGTACGCGCGACTATGTAATCCGCCGCGAATTTGATCTCGGCGAAGGTGACGCTTACAACCGGGCTTTGATCGACCGCGCTGAGCGGCGACTGAAAAACCTCGGCTATTTTAAAACCGTCAAGATCACCAATGAACCCGGCTCGGCCCCCGATCGTGTCGTCATTAACGTCAACGTTGAGGAGCAGCCGACTGGTGAGTTCTCGGTTTCTGGCGGCTATTCGACCGCCGACGGATTCATCGCGGATATGAGTGTCGCCGACCGCAACCTTATGGGCCGGGGCAACTATGGAAAAGC
Organism: Pseudolabrys sp.; assembly: GCA_035689725.1. Taxonomy (GTDB): domain Bacteria; phylum Pseudomonadota; class Alphaproteobacteria; order Rhizobiales; family Xanthobacteraceae; genus Pseudolabrys. Next base: position 864 of record DASSLE010000351.1, on the reverse strand, counting down.
GTCGGTTACCTACGGACAACATGTTCGCGGTTTTGATTTATCGTTCGTAGAGCCCTATTTCCTCGGCTATCGGATGGCGGCCGGTATCGATTTGTTTGGGCGGAAAAACCTTGCAAATAACTATGTCTCATATGACTCGCAGACGATTGGCACCAATTTGCGCCTTGGTTTTGCATTGACTGAAGAAATCGCGTTCCAGCCGCGTTATTCGTTCTATCAACAGAAGATCAGTCTGCCGACGCAGTACGATGACTGTCAGTTTTCGAACAATGCTCCGGCCACTGGTCTTTTGCCCGGGACCGGCGTGAATCACAACAATGAAGGAGGGCCGGGTAACACGGATACAACAGTAAACTTTCCAAATGGCTGCTACGCTAATGGCGAAGCGTCGCTGGCGGTTCGCAAAGAACTGGCCCAGGGCGCCGTGAACACTTCACTGGTCGGCTATACAGTTTCGTACAACACGCTGGATAACAATAAACTGCCAACCAGCGGCCTTTATGCCGAGATCAAGCAGGATTTCGCTGGCGTGGGCGGCGACGTGAATTTCATTCGCACCGCGGTTGAAGCGCGCAAGTACTACGAGGTCTTCTCGGATATTGTGAGCGTGTTCAAAGTGCAGGCCGGCAGTGTCGCCCCTTGGGGCGGCGAGCAATTGCGCATGCTGGACCATTTCCAGATGGGGCCAAATCTCGTGCGTGGCTTTTCACCCGCCGGTATTGGGCCCCGCGACCTGACACCTGGGACAACGAATGACGCGCTCGGTGGTAGCCTATTTTGGGGCGCGAGTGTCGAGGCGCAGACGCCGCTGTACTTCCTGCCGAAAGATATCGGTATCAAAGTCGCCGCTTTCGCCGATGCCGG
>DASSLE010000350.1:0-13741 GCA_035689725.1 Pseudolabrys sp. | reverse complement strand
TGTCTTGCCTGCGCGGCTCAAACCGGTGACCGCAAGACTGACGGTTGAGCCTTTGACAAGTTCGGCAAGGTCGAGCGCGCCTGAGAGCCACGCCAAAATATTCGTTCCGGCACGGTCGAACATTGAAAACCGAACATTCGGCATCGGTGCGGTTATCATTAAAATTAGTTCCGCCTCAGCGCTGGCGCGTGTGCTGGAGTGGCGCGTCCTCGGCGAGCACGATCACCTTGCCGATAGGCCACAGCGCGATCCCGGCGAGCTTCAAGTGCGCCCAGGCGAACGGGATGCCGATAATGGTGACCGTGAGGAGAATTGCGGTGATGAGATGTCCCAGCGCAAGCCACCAGCCGGCGAGCACCAGCCATACGATGTTGCCGAGAACTCCAAGTGGGCCCGTGCCTACATCCTCGGTGCCGGCATATTCGGCCCGCGACACCGCCTTCTGGCCGAAGGGGAGCAGCGTGTAGGCGGCGATGTTGAATGCAGCCCGGGCCCATGGCAGGCCAATTATGGTGACCGCCATGATAAAGGCGGCGATAACCCAGCCGAGTGCCATCTCGAGGCCGCCGAAGACGATCCACAGTAGGTTGAGCAAAAAGGATAAGGCGGACATATGATCCTTCGCGAAGTGAGAACTACGCCTTCGCCCGGTGCTTATTGTCCCGATTGGCGAGAGCAAGATTTAGGTACTGATGGGCCCCTCCGCCAGCTCATTCGCTTGAAACTCTTCGAGTCCGGCGCAAGATGTGCCACTCCTCTATAAGGAGAAGTCTTTATTCACTGAGGCAACCGTTAAGGCCCGGCACGCCCGCGGCACGCGAACTGCATGGGTCTTGATCGTCGTCGTCGCGATAAGGGCGGTGAAATTCGCCAAAAGAGCGGCAAGACACGCGTTGGCTCCTTACGCAAAACATACGGCCCCAGTTTCGCGAAAGGATTTCGTGCCGACATGCACCTTCACACTTTGCTGAAGCGCAAACGCTGCAAATCACTCCACGACTATCTCAGGAAGCATCATCGCTGAGCCAGACAGGATAATTCGGTGTGCTGTCGTAGGCTCGAAAAGCGCGTCCGACCGTGGGGAACTTTTCCATGTTGGGGAGCGTTGAGTGGCTTGATGGCTGCGCATCCGTATTGATCTGCGCTTTGCGTGCCGACTTTCTTTTCTGCCTCGTGGTTGAGCGCCTTAGCTACTAGAGCTGGTGACGAGTTTGGACGCAGGACAACGAGATTTCGTTGCTAATAGCACAACCACCAATCGCGTTGGCGTCTCGCCTAAATATGAACGCGCGTTACTTAGTGCGTTCAGCTACTGTCTATGTGACTTTCTGTAAAGCGCTGTAACGTCCCTCCTGTGTGAGGGAAGAAACAAAGATCAATCCGACTGGGACAAACTGGAGCTGAGACATGATCAAACGATCGATGCTTATTGTGTGCTCTGCCGTTATTGTTTCTGGCCTTGCATTTTCTGCGACGCCTTCGTTCGCGCAGAAGAAAACGGTAAAGGCCTGCGAAGAGGAATGGAGAGCTAACAAGGCCGCAAACGAAGCGGCCAAGATCACTGAAAAGGCCTATGTCGCGAAATGCAGAGCTGAGGCCGCAAAGCCTGCGGCGGCGGCGCCAACCACGGCACCTGCCGCGCCGGCAGCGACAACAAAGATGGCGCCCGCTGCTACCAAGAAATCTACCGACGGCCGCCAGGCAGAATATGCGCGCGAACGAGCCTGCGGCGCGGATTGGAAGGCTGACAAAGCCGCGGGCAAAGTACCCGCAGGGATGACCTGGCCGAAATATTGGAGCGAATGCGACAAGCGTAAAAAGGCTGCGGGGATGTGAGTCTGTGTAGCGACACCAGATTCTCATCACGTACTTCGAACAAGCCAGGTATCGGATCAAGGAGAAAAGCGATGAAAGGACTTATTTTAACGGCCGCCCTTTTAGTGGCCTGCGGCAGTGCCTATGCGGACTCATGCAAGGTAGAAGCGGGTAGCAAGAAGCTCGCCGGCGCTGCGATGACGAGCTTTATGAAAAAGTGCGAAACAGATGCAACGGCAGCGTGCGATAAGTCAGCCGCCGAGAAGAAACTATCCGGCGCGGCGAAAACCAGCTTCACCAAGAAATGCGTCAGCGATGCTGTTGGAAGCTAATAATCTTTCACGACGTGCGATATTTGGCCCGGGCGTTGTTTAATTGTGTCCGGGCCAAGCATACATACCGTTCTCGTTAGAGTGGGAGCCTTCCCTTTTATGTCAGCTCAAGTGGCAGGCATTCAGGCGGCAGCCATAGGAGGTAGGCATGGGACTTCTCGACATCCTCAACGGAATGCAGAATGGGCCGCGTGGCCAACGTACACCGGCTCCCGCTGGTAGTGGGGGCATGTCGCCGATCGCCATGGCCGTGCTCGGTCTACTTGCCTATAAGGCGATCAAGCACCTGAGCCCAGGCCAATCCAATGCCGGGACAGCCAATCCGAATGTTACAACCCCTGCCGGCACATCCACGGGCGGGCTTGGCGGTTTGCTGCAAGGCCCATTGGGTGGCCTGCTCGCGGGCGGTGCTGCCGGAAGCGTGTTGAGTGGCGGGCTCAACGATCTACTCAAACAATTTCAGCAGAGCGGTCTGAGCGACGTCGCTCAATCTTGGGTCAATACTGGGCCCAACAAAGAGATTTCTCCGAACGATTTGTCGAAGGTGCTCGGAGAAGATCAGATCAAGACCCTTATGGCCCACAGCGGACTGTCGCGCGATGAATTGATCGCGGGTCTCAGTCAGCAGTTGCCGGAGCTGATCAATCAACTGACGCCGACGGGCGTCTTCCCACGGAACACGAAGTATCACGCCTAATCTGACACGCCGCATGTGTGTGACCAACTATCATTAGAGGATAATTGCGGCAAAGGGCTCAATTGTGTTTCCGTAAGCTCGATTTTTTAGGCGCAACGCTCTCTTTGCCCGTTCAATGTCCTTATTTTCTTTTTTCCATACCATCGCCAAATCAAACACGGCTGACAAGTATTTAAATATCGAGAACCGGTCATGCTGTCGCAAGCCGAATTAAGTCCCAACGAAGGGCGTCGCCCGAGTATGGGAGTTGTTTACGATTTCGGCATCTCGTCTGTGGCTTATCTTTCATTTGCGTATTCAGCTTCGACCTCAGCTTCAGCGCCAGCCAATTCGTCCAAAAAATATGGGCTTGCTTTCCACATTACTTCGCCGCGGCGATTTAAGGATCGAAACGCATATCCTTGGTCCTCAAAGTTGAGCAAAATTGCCGCAACTTCTTTATCATCAGCACGGCGTAAATCTTGAGAATCACATTCGGCTTCGACCCAAAATTGCAACGTTCGGCTCATGCGAAATGGCATTCAAGCTTTTCCTTTTTATTGATTTTCAATTCGTGAAATTACAGGGGCCGCCTGTCCCCTTGCCAAGGTCGGGGTCGAGGGTTCGAATCCCTTCGCCCGCTCCAATCTTCGCTCCTATGCAGCTTCAGCCAAGCAATTCATCAGTATCCCGCCGCCAGCGAGCCGCGGGTGCGCCGGTCGGCGGCGCCCACGTACCCCTCCGGCGTGACCTCAATGGAATTCGCGGAGGTTTGAGGTGGCGTCGGCGCAATCGTGTGACCGCGTTTGGCTAGGGCATCGAGCACCTCAGGCGCAAATCCCGGTTCAACGGAGACCTCGTCAGGCTGCCATTGCTGATGCACGCGCGAGGCACTCACCGCTTGGCCGACAGGCATGTGAAAGTCGATCACGTTCACGATCACCTGCAACACCGTGTTGATGATGCGGCTGCCGCCGGGCGAGCCGGTGATCAAAAACGGCTTGCCATCTTTCAGGACGATCGTCGGTGTCATCGAGGACAGCGGACGTTTGCCGGGACCGGGCAGATTGGCGTTGTAACCCACCAGTCCATACGCGTTCGCGGTGCCGGGCTTGGCAGTGAAATCGTCGAGCTCATTGTTGAGCAGGACGCCGGTCCCCTCCGCAACGAGGCCAACGCCGTACGAGAAATTCAGCGTGTAGGTGTTCGACACCGCGTTGCCGGCGTGATCGATCACCGAGAAATGCGTGGTATTACGGCCTTCGAAATCGGCGGGCTTGCCAGCCCGGATTTCGGCCGACGGCGTCGATCGTTCGTCGATCTGTGCGCGTAGCGACGCAGCGTACTCTTTCGAGGTCAAACCGGCCGCAGGAACTGTCACCGCGTCGGGGTCACCCATGAAGACAGCGCGATCGGCATAGGCGCGCTTCATCGCTTCTATCATGTCGTGCAGCGATTGCTCTCCGCTGCGCGCTGGGGGGTCGTAGCCTTCGAGAATGTTGAGCATCTCGATCAGATGCACGCCACCCGATGACGGCGGCGGCATGGAGACAATATCGTAGCCGCGATAGGTGCCGCGCGCCGGCGCGCGCAGGATCGCGTGGTAGTTTTTCAGATCGTCAACCGTCATGATGCCGCCGGCCTTGCGCACGCTGGCAACGAGTCTTTCCGCGACTGGACCCTCGTAAAATCCTTTCGGCCCGTCGCGCGCAATGGTGCGCAATGTGGCCGCGAGATCGGGTTGCAAGAGGTCCTGGCCGGGCATTAGCACCGTGCCATCGCTGTTGAGAAAAACCGGCGCGCTCGAATGCCAGCGCGCGATGCGCGCCTGCGCCTGCGGCAGAGTGTCGGCGATGTCGTCGACGATCTCGACGCCGTTCCGCGCCAGCGTGATCGCCGGCGCGATCAGTTCGGCCAGCGACAAATTGCCGGAACCGTATTTCTCATGCGCAAGCGCAAGGCCGGCGACGGTGCCGGGCACCCCGATGGAGAGTGCGCTGTCGCGCGATTTCGCGGGATCCGGATTGCCCTGCGCATCGAGGAACATGCTCGCGCTTGCCGCCGCCGGCGCGGTCTCGCGATAATCGATCGCGATGTTTTCGCTGGTCTTGGTGAGATGAATCACCATGAAGCCGCCGCCGCCAATATTGCCGGCACGCGGATATGTAACTGCGAGCGCAAAACCGACGGCCACGGCAGCGTCAACCGCATTGCCGCCACGATCGAGAATCTCAACGCCGATGCGCGCTGCGCGTTGTTCCTGGGCAACCACCACCCCATTGTGCGCGAGGATCGTCTGCGCCGGCGTGATCACCGGGGCGCGCGTGACCGGCGCGACCTGGGCGAACGCGGTGGCGCCGAACAAGAAGGCGATGAAGGTGAAAAGAACGCGAGCCATCACTTTTTCCGCTCGTCCCCGCGAAAGCGGGGACCCAGTTGCACCTAACACGGGTAATATGGCCATAGCTGTATTCCCGCTTCCGCGGGAATGAGCGGGATGAGAAGCATAAGCGCGAGGAAACTGTTACCGCGATTGCCCGTGATAAACCGCATTCGGTCGCATGTCGGTGGCCGATGCCACGCGGTTTGACATGTTGAAGAAACCGGCAACTGCCGAAATATCCCAGATTTCACGGTCGGTGAAGCCGACGCGCCGCAGCCGCTCTCGGTCGCCTTCTTCCACGCTCCAGGGTGAGGCAGTGAGTTTGACGGCAAAATCGAGCATGGCGCGCTGGCGCTTGCTCAACCGTGCCACACGATAATTCATCACGAGATGTTCGCCGAGCAACGGATTGCCGGAATACTGCCGCACTGCAGCGCCGTGTGCGGTCAGGCAATAGTAGCAACGGTTTTGCGATGACACCGCCACCGCGATCATCTCGCGCTCGAGCTTGGAGAGGCCCGAGTCACCCAACATCAGGTCGTTATACATGGCGACGAATGTTTCTAGCTTCGCCATGTCGAAGCCGTAGGCAAGGAGCACGTTCGGTATGAAGCCGAGTTTGTCCTGGCATTTCTTGAAATAGGCGGCCATCGCAGGCGACAGCTTCGCAGTTTCAAGATTAAGCGCGACGACGGGAACATCGTCAGCTGCCGCCGGAACCGGCTTGAGCGGGATCGGCTTCATCGCCGGCCTGTTCAGCATTGGTTTTGCGGTGGCAGGCTTTATCGGTGCCGCTTTTGCGGGCGCAGCTTTGCCGCCCTTGATGGCGCGCAACAGCGGTTTGCCTTTATTCGATTTTGCAACCGCGGCCTTGCTGGCGGCTTTGGCTGATTTATTGGCCTTCGGCATTTCCCCGTCCCTTAATTCACTGCGCACCCTGGGCCAGAATACAATGTTATGAGCGTGCGCGATACGAGCCCCTGGCCGTGGTTTCGTCTTTCATTTCAGACAGTTAATAGGCCGAACGGCCAGCGCTTTGTGCGTCTGTCACTAACGCGTCACCAAACGGTGTGTTGCTCTCGACGCACCCGCACAGAATGTGAAAACGTCTAGGCTACCTCCGAACCGGTTCTCTCCCGCGCATGGTCCCGAAAAGTGGGAACCTGTTTTCGGAAAAAATCATGCGCAAGTGTTAAACGCACGAGGTTCTATGGCCGTTGAGTTTCTCGCCCGTGAGGAGGAGAGCGCCGCCCGCGCTCTGATCGAGCAGGCGAGCGCTGCGCTGGCCCGCCGGCGACGCGATATCCCTGTCACGTTTGTCGCGCAGCTCTATGGCCGGTCTGTGCCGGAGGATGTGGTGCGTTACGGCGCGGAAGACATCGCCGCGCTGGCGGAGCGGGCCTACGATTTCATTGTTGAGCGGGCACCGGGTGCGCCGAAAATTCGCTGCGAGAATGTACCGCTCGCAGTCTCCGGCGATCGCAAGACGACTTCGGTGATCGAGATCATCAACGACGATATGCCGTTCCTGGTCGATTCGGTCATGGGCGAGATTGCAGATCGCCGTCTCGAGGTGGGCTTGGTGGCGCATCCGCTGTTCGGCGTAAAGCGCAACGGCAGCAAGCTGGTCTCGCTCGGAACTCCCGACGCCGCCGAAGTGAAACGTGAAAGCTTTATCCACATTCATCTCGCGCCGATCGCCGACGATGATGCGGCGCGCGCGGAACTCGTGCGCGCGCTGCAAACTGTGCTGGGCGAGGTATGGCTGGCGGTGCAGGACTGGCGTGCCATGCTCGACCGCGTCAACGGCATTGTTGCTGACTTAAAAGCCAATCCGCCGCCCCTTCGGGTAGCCGAGATCGCGGAAGCCATTCAGTTTCTGCAATGGCTACTGGCCGACAATTTCACCTTCCTGGGCGTGCGTGACTACCGTGTTGATGGACAGGCGCTCAAACCGGAATTCGAGAGCGCGCTCGGCATAATGCGCTCGCGCGATTTGCGCGTGCTCAGACGCGGCACTGAACTCCTGGAAATTACGCCCGAGATCATGGCCTTTCTGAAGGAGCCGCGCCCGCTGATCATTGCTAAGGCCAATATCCATGCCCGCGTGCACCGGCGCGTTTACCTCGATTATATCGGCGTGAAGCGCTTCGATGCGTCCGGCAATCTCATTGGTGAACACCGCATCGTTGGATTGTTTACCTCCACCGCCTATACACGCACTGCGCACAGCATCCCGTATCTGCGCCGCAAGATCGCAGCGGTCGAGCAGCGCGCCGGCTTCGAACCGAACAGCCATTCCGGCAAGGCGCTGGCCAATGTGCTGGAGCACTATCCGCGCGATGAATTGTTCCAGACAGACGAAGATACTCTCTACCAGTTCGCGCTTGCGATCTTGCAGCTTGACGAGCGGCCTCGCGTGCGCGTGCTGGCGAGGCATGACCGTTTCGACCGCTTTGTGTCAGTGCTGGTGTTTGTTCCGCGCGAGCGGTACGACAGCCATATCCGCGCAAAAATTGGCGCGTACCTCGCGTCCGCCTTCATCGGACGGGTCTCGGCATTCTATCCGTTTTTTCCGGATGAGGGACCGCTGGTCCGCGTGCATTTCATCATCGGCCGCTCCGGCGGCCCGTCACCCGATGTAGAACGCGCAACACTCGAACACGAAGTTGCAGCCATTATTCGCACCTGGAGTGATGGGCTTACCCGGGCACTGGCACTGGTCAATCCACCGGACAAGGCGCGCGAACTATTCAATCGTTACCGGGATGCCTTCTCCGAAGGATTCCATGAGGCTTATGCGCCAACTGTCGCGGCCGGCGACATTCGCGTGATCGAGGGTCTCTCCGAACAACGGCCGCTCGGCGTCGACTTTCATCATCGGCTTGAAGAGGAGCAGCGCGCCGTCGGCCTGAAAGTGTGGAGCTTTGCGCGGCCACTGCCGCTCTCCGAGCGCGTGCCGGTACTGGAAAACATGGGCTTCCGCGTTGTGGATGAGCGCACCTACCACATCGAGCCTCAAGGCGCCGCCGGTGTCTGGTTCCACGACATGCTGCTGGAACGTGCCGATGGCGGCATGATCGATCTCGATAGAGGCAAGGCACGGCTACAGTCGGCCTTCCTTATAGTAATGCGGGGCGCTGCCGAGAACGACGGCTACAACGCCCTCACGCTCCACGGTAGCCTGGCCTGGCGCGACGTGGCGCTGATCCGATCGCTTTCGCGATTTCTGCGGCAGATCCGCGTGCCCTATTCCCAGGACTACATGTGGGCAACGCTGGTAAAGCATGCCGGAATCGCAGCCAACATCGTTGAGCTGTTTCATGCCCGCTTTGATCCGCGTGTTGACACCGGGCGCAGCGAAAGGCAGAGCGCGATCGTCGCGCGTATCGAAGAAGAATTGCAGAAAGTCGAAAGTCTGGACGAGGACCGCATCCTGCGGCGTTTCGTCAATGCGGTGCAGTCCGCGATTCGCACGAACTTCTTCCAGACCGACAAGGATGGTCAGCTGAAGCCGCTAATCTCGGTCAAGTTCGAGAGCCGCAAGCTCACCGACTTGCCGCTGCCACGCCCGCTTTACGAGATCTTTGTCTATTCACCGCGCGTGGAAGGCGTACACATGCGCTTCGGCAAGGTGGCGCGTGGCGGCATCCGCTGGTCCGACCGGCCACAGGATTTCCGCACCGAGATTCTTGGACTGGTGAAAGCGCAGCAGGTCAAGAACGCCGTGATCGTGCCGGTCGGCGCCAAGGGTGGTTTCGTTCCCAAATTAATGCCGAAGGACGCCACGCGAGACGTCGTGCAGGCCGAAGGTGTCGCGACCTACAAACTGTTCATTTCGACCCTGCTCGACATTACCGACAATATCGCCCCGGATGGGGCGATCATTCCGCCCGCAAACGTGGTGCGTCACGAAGGCGACGATCCCTATCTTGTGGTCGCAGCCGACAAGGGGACTACGACCTTCTCCGACATCGCCAATGCGATTTCAGTTGAGCACGACTATTGGCTTGACGACGCCTTCGCATCGGGCGGCTCAGCCGGCTACGACCACAAGGCCATGGGCATCACTGCGCGCGGCGCCTGGGAGGCGGTGAAGCGGCATTTCCGCGAAATGGATATCGATATCGGCAGGACGCCATTCAGCGTGGTCGGCATTGGCGACATGTCGGGCGACGTATTCGGTAACGGTATGCTGCGCGAAGACACCATCAGGCTGCTCGCTGCCTTCGACCACCGCGATATTTTCATCGATCCGGATCCCGATCCGAAAGCGAGCTTTGCCGAGCGCAAGCGATTGTTCGCGCTGCCGCGCTCAAGCTGGCAGGACTACGACAAGGCGCTGATCTCCAAAGGCGGTGGCGTTTATCCGCGCTCATCGAAAGAAATCCGGCTGAGCGCCGAAGCGCGGAAGCTTTTTAGCGTCGGAGAATCCGTGACGCCCCAGGAGCTGATGAAAGCCATCCTGACGGCGCAAATCGATCTTTTGTTCTTCGGGGGCATTGGCACCTATATCCGCGCTTCGAACGAAAACGACGACGCAGCCGGCGATCGCACGAACGATGGCATTCGTGTCAACGGTGCCGATCTCAACTGCAAGGTGATAGGCGAGGGTGCCAATCTCGCCATGACCCAGCGCGGCCGCATCGAGGCGGCCCAGCAGGGCATCCGGCTCAACACCGACGCAATCGACAATTCAGCCGGCGTCAACACTTCTGATGTCGAGGTCAATATCAAGATCGCGCTCAGCAGGCCTGTCCGCGCCGGCGCCCTTACTCTGGATGCACGGAACGCTCTGCTCGCCGAAATGACCGACGAAGTGGCGCGGCTGGTATTGCGCAACAACTACCAGCAGACACTCGCTCTTTCATTGGCTCAGCGGCGCGGACTTGAGGACCTCGGATTCCAACAGCGACTGATGCAGACGCTTGAAATGCGCGGCGAGCTCGATCGCGGCGTGGAATTTTTGCCCGACGAGATGGCAATTGCTGAGCGACGCAAGCGCAACCTTGCGCTAACGCGGCCGGAGCTTGCTGTGCTGCTCGCCTATGCCAAGCTCTCGCTCTACAATGAGCTGCTCGACAGTACAGTACCGGATGATCCCTATCTCGGCCGCGAGCTCGAGCGCTATTTCCCCAAGGAAGTATCAAAACGCTACGAAGACGCGCTGCACGCGCACCGGCTGCGGCGCGAGATCATCGTGACGCAACTGACGAATTCGATGATCAATCGCGGCGGTGCCACGTTGATCGTGCGCATTGCCGATCAGTCCGGTGCCGCACCACCGTCGATCGCGGCTGCATTTGCCGCTGTTCGCAACAGTTACGATTTGGTCGAACTTAATAGCGAGATTGACGCGCTCGATAACAAGATCTCCGGCAAGGTCCAGCTCGATCTCTATGCGGCCGTCCAGGACCTGTTGCTCGATCGGCTGGTTTGGTTCTTGCGTAATGTCGATCTAACGCAAGGTCTGGAAAAAATAATCGGCCACTACCGCGAGGGCATCGCGCAGGTCGCAGCCGCGCTCGACAATGCCCTGTCGAAATCGGCCGCAAATACGCGGGACGCGCGAGTCGCGGAGCTTGCCAAAGCGGGAGTGCCGGAAGCGCTGGCGTGCCGCATTGGCAGTCTCGCAATTCTAAAAGCCGCGCCCGATATCGCACTGGTGGCGGATCGCGCCGACAAGCCGGTGGCCGAAGTGACCGCGACCTATTTTGCGACCGAAGCCTTTTTCCAGCTCGATCGCGTCGCCAGCGCGGTTCCCAATATTGTGGTGTCGGACTATTTCGACCGTCTTGCGCTCGACCGCGCTCTCGATTCGATAGGTGATGCCGAACGACGGCTTACGGCCGCAATGGTGGGCAACGGCCACGCCGGTGCACGTGCTGTGGAGGAGTGGGTTCGTCCACGACAGGCGGAAGTCGAGCGCATCCGCTCGGCGATTCACGAAATCGCGGACTCTGGTCTTACGCTGTCAAAACTGTCGGTCGCAGCGAGTCTGTTGGGCGATCTGGCGCGACAGTGATGCTCGTTTTGGGCGCGCTCATTCTCCGCTCATTCCCGCGCAAGTGGGAATCCGGTGCTGGGTCCCCCGCTTTCGCGGGGATGAGCGGTTGTTGCTAATGCCTGAAATGTCTTACGCCGGTGAACACCATCGCGATGTTGTGCGCGTCGGCGGCGTCAATCACCTTCTGATCGTTGACCGATCCTCCAGGCTGGATCACGGCGGTCGCGCCAGCCTCGATCGCCACTAAGAGCCCATCGGGGAACGGAAAGAATGCATCAGACGCGACCACTGAACCTTTGGTCAGCGGAGCCGGCAGCTTCATTTCCTTCGCCGCATCTTCAGCCTTCCGTGCCGCAATGCGCGCGGCATCGACGCGGCTCATCTGCCCGGCGCCGATTCCGACCGTGGCAAGATCTTTCGCATAGATAATCGTGTTCGATTTCACATGCTTGGCGACGCGGAAAGCGAAGCGCAGATCGGCAAGCTCGGCCTTGCTCGGCGCGCGCCTGGTGACGGTCTTAAGCTGCATCTCATCCACCACCGCGTTGTCGCGCGACTGCACCAGCAATCCACCGGCGACGGATTTCACAGTCAAACCAGTCGCGCGCGAATCGGGCAGGCCGCCGGCGACGAGCAACCGGAGGTTCTTCTTTGCCGCTATGATCTTGATTGCTTCTTCGGTTGCATCCGGCGCGATGATCACTTCGGTGAAAATCTCGGTGATTGCCTTCGCTGCATCGGCATCGAGTTTACGATTGAGCGCGACAATGCCGCCGAACGCCGAAGTAGAATCGCAAGCCAACGCCTTGCGATAGGCATCAAGGAGAGTGTCTGCCTCGGCCACGCCGCAAGGATTGGCGTGTTTGACGATCACACAAGCAGCGGAGTGGCGCGGATCAAACTCGGCAACGCATTCGTAAGCGGCGTCGGTATCATTGATGTTGTTGTAGGATAGCTGCTTTCCTTGCAGTTGTCGCGCGGTGGCAACGCCGAAGCGGTCCCCGGGCGAGCGGTAGAACGCAGCGGTTTGGTGAGGGTTCTCGCCATAACGCAAGGCTTCCACCAATTTGCCACCGAAGGCGCGATAGTCCGGCGCTTGGTCATGCAGCGTCTCAGCGAACCAATTTGAGATCGCCGCGTCATAGGCGGCAGTGCGCGCATAAGCCTTTGCCGCCAGTTTTTGCCGCAGCTCGAGAGACACCATGCCCCCGTGCTGAGCCATTTCACCAAGCACTTTTTTGTAGTCGGTAGGATCGACCACGACGGTTACATCGGCGTGGTTCTTGGCGGCGGCGCGGATCATCGCCGGGCCGCCAATGTCGATGTTTTCAATGCAATCGTCGAACGAGGCACCTTTCGCAACCGTGGCCTCGAACGGATAGAGATTCACCGCCAGCAAATCGATTGGCTTGATGCGGTGTTTCTCCATCGCTGCGACATGATCCTTGTTGCCACGGACCGCCAGCAGTCCGCCGTGCACCTTCGGATGCAGCGTCTTGACGCGGCCGTCCATCATCTCGGGAGAACCGGTGAGTTCGGCGACATCGATCACCGTGAGGCCGGCGTCATTTAGTGCCTTGGCGGTGCCGCCGGTGGAGACGAGCTCAACGCCGTAGCTGGCAAGCTCAGTCGCGAAGGCGACCAGCCCGGCCTTGTCGGACACGGACAGCAGGGCACGGGTGATGCGACGCGGGTGGCTGCTCATGATGCACGAGCTAGCACATGAAACGGGCGAAAGTGTATTGGGCCATTCGGCATCCACAGGGCTGACGTGTCCCGGGCGCAGCGCAGCGCCATAAGCGCGTTTACGCGCGTCTTCGACGCGCTATGGCGGTGCGCTGCAGACCCTTGGACCGAACGCCCTCTCGCTAGACTGGACCCCGGCGGTGCATCACTCCGTTATCGCTTCGTGCTGCACCGCGTCCGGGGCACGAGGCTCAAAGCGGCAATTCTGGCTCATGCATCCGGTCTGGTCGGGAGCCTGGCGCTGCCGGCGGTGTGTGACGGAAACTCCAGCGCGCTACCGCCTGCTGGCCCACACGCCCATAAATCACGATTTGCACGGTGCGGCGCGGGCCGTCCGAGCCAGCCAGAAATACACTTTCCTCGAGTTCGACCGCATCAGCCAGGGTCGCAAAGGTCCACAGTTCGCGGTCTTGGAGCAACAAGATCACGCCGCGGCCGTCTGCCAGACGGCTGGCCTTGATCGCGGGGTGCAAGTGAAAGCGGATGGCGAATTCATTACCGCCGTTTGCTGGAAATGTACGGCCGTCCACCGGTGTAAAGCTGTCCTCGCCATCGAGTGTGCGGCCATCGGGGCTCAGCCGGATGGAACGCGTATGGATCACGCCGCAGTCACTGGCGTAACCGTCATGTGAAGCGCGTAACGTCACGCTGCCGGACTCTCTCTCGATGCGCACATCACGTGGGCCGGAAATGATCGGTATGCCGCCAAGCAGCCGCCGGACCGCGGTGGCTTCGAGGAAGCGACACGATGAGCGGTCATTGATTGTGACAGTTGAATGTGC
>DASSLE010000349.1:0-8474 GCA_035689725.1 Pseudolabrys sp. | reverse complement strand
TGCAGCACGTGCTCGAAATAGCTCGTCAGTACTGCCAAGCGCCGGCGGTGCGCCAACCGGTCGGCATAAAGCGCGACCAGCGTTCCGCAAAAAATTGTAAAGAGCCCAAAGCAAACCCAGGCGATCAGCAGCAACCACAGCTGCATCCAATCCGCCGCCGCCGGATCTGCCTGCGCGCCGGCCAGCACGTCGATGACGCGGCCAAATAGCATCGGCTCCGCAAACTGTGCCATGGCCAATGCCACATTAGCGACCGCCAGGAACCATCCAAGGCGGCTGTCCGGTCCCAGTTGTTCGAGGACGCGGCCGTATAGGCGTAGAAAACTCATGGAACAGACTATAACGGCTCTCGCCTTATTTGCTTTCTGCCGGAGGTGCGGGCGGGGTGGGTGCAGACGGCGCGGGTTCGGCCGCAGGTGGCACAGCGGGGGGCGCCGGCACCGCGGTCCAGGCCTTGTAGTCTGTAGCGGAGACGCTAGGTAGCTTCTTCAGGAAAGCAACGATCGACCAGATTTCCTCGTCTTTGGCGCCGGCCAAAGCGAAGCTCGGCATGCCGGACATGTTGACGCCGTTCTTGATCACCCAGAACAATTGTGACGGCGATCGATGGTCGACTATTTCCTTAAGATCCGGCGGATCCGGATGCAGCCCTTCCGAGTACTTGGCCCAATTGACGCCTGGCGCACCATGGCAATTTACGCAGCCCTGCGCGGCGAACGCCTTGGCGCCGGCTTGCGTAGTCGCAGGATCGTTGATGGTAGCTGGGGGCTGGTCATGCGCATAGCGATTGATCGATGCTGTGCGTATCTGGATCAGTGCCCAACGGACGATGGCTGGGTCCTCGGCGGTGCCGGCGACACTATAAAAGCCGCCGAAGAAGAATATCGCCGCGCCGACGCCGACAATAATCGCAAGCGCGCCAATCATCGCAAGGATACGCATATAAGCCTCCAATGCGTCAGTCCGCTAAACTATAAGAGGCAAACAATACATCGGCCAGTGGCCGGCATATGTTACGTTGTCGTGAACGTGGCCGTATCTTTTCATATTGCCCTAGTTCGAATATCGATTGGGAGCATACCATTAGTTGAATACCTAAACTCAAACCTGTCGGCGCTCCTGGCCTGGCGCACGTTGGGAGAGATAAGCGAGTAGTTTCATTTCGCGGCGACCGCGCGTCACAGTATCAAGGATAAGACCTGCTGCCATGCACAAAAATGCCGACAGCATAAGCCCGGTCGCGAGCACGGCCGTAGGCAGCCTCGGCACCAGGCCGGTCTCGAGATAGGTCACGACAATCGGGATCGCGAAGCTGATTGAGGCGATCGCCGCCATTGCACCGACGCCGGTAAAGAATGCCAGTGGGCGCTCGGTACGGTAGAGACTGATAATAGAGAGTAGAATACGAAAGCCGTCGCGCCAGGTATTGAGCTTGGACGCGGAGTCCGTCGGCCGAGCGTAGTAGGGCGTATCTATTTCATCGACCGCCAAACCAAGTTCGAGCGCATGGATGGTGAGCTCGGTTTCGATCTCGAAGCCGCCCGACAGCATTGGGAATGACTTTACGAACCGGCGCGAGAATACGCGATAACCCGAAAGCACATCGTTAAAGGTCGAGCCAAACACTGAAGCGACGAAGGCAGACAACAACTTATTGCCGGTACGGTGACCAACGCGGTAGGCCGCTTGCTCGCAAGCGACGCGGCTCCCTACCACCATATCAAGTCGGTCTTCGAGTAGTCGTTCGATCATCGGCTGGACGCTTGGTGCATCGTATGTTGCATCGCCATCCACCAACACGTATATGTCCGCTTCCACATCGGTGAACATACGCCGCACCACAAAGCCCTTTCCTCGGTGCTTCTCTTGAAACACCTCGGCGCCGGCGGCGCGAGCGACGGGCCCGGTGTTATCCGTTGAATTATTGTCGAATACAAAAATCGTTGCCGCTGGGAGCGCGGAACGAAAGTCATCGATGACTTTGACGACCGCGGCCTCTTCATTATAACAAGGTACGAGGACGGCGATCTTATATGGCTCGAAGCGGCTGACCTTATGTTTGGCAAATGTGGTCAATCGAAACCCCGTCTTGGTCACAATCTCTATTGTGAAATTGGCAAGCGCAACGAATCAAAAACATGATTGCTGGATGAATGCAATTGCGCCAACCGAAGCTTCTCTTCTCTCGGTTGGTTCGCAGGCTTAAGTCACCTCAGGCCGTCGGCCACGTTGGCGATGCCGGCGTTAGCGCAGACGTCGTCCTTCTCGTCGCCGGGGGCGCCGGATCCGCTTAGTGCCAACAGCGGACAATCTATGTGAGTGCCCGTCACGCATTACGAGTGCGACATGACGATATACACGCCGTATTCGGCATCATGGCGCAAAATCTTTGTCGTCGTTATCCCGCCGCTTGGCGTGCCGGAGATAGAGGTGGGTTAGCGCCCGTCTGGCAGCGAGCCTAATCTTTGAGTGGTGAGGTTCCGGCGATTTCCCGCCTTGCCAGGGGCGCCATTCGACGGGCTGAACTTTGATCTCAGTGCCGAGGTCTACATTGATCCAAGCCTCTTCGTTCGTCCGCAGACACGGGAATTCAAGAGTTACAGTCTCTCCGATCTCAGTAATGCGCAATTTGAGTTCTCGGTTGTACGGCGCTGTCGATATCAGACGCCATTGAGACAAATATGGTAGATGGTTTTGCAAGCGTTGGAGCCACCCTTTTCTCATAGCAATCTCATCAAGATATGTTGCGCCTCACAGCGCGGCTTGGGTCGTCTCGTTGCCGCCCCCAATGTACCGGCTCAACTTATCTATTTGAAGGGGGAGAGTTTGAGCCGGCAAATGTCCGCTTTGGGTCAGAAGTAGACGTAACGTCCTCTAATTTCGATGTCCGCTGTTCCTAAGCAATTCGCCGCTATTTTTGCGCGCGGCATGACTTGATTGGCACTGACCAAGACGGCGTTCGGCACGATGATGCCTAGCGTCATGGCAGATTTTCCGAGCGCGGAGTGGGTGAACAAGGCCGAGGATATTCCGCAGTTTCTTAAGTCCGCCCCACCCACCGCGCCTTAAAATCCGACATTGCCTGCTCGCGGCTCGCGGCGTAACCGCAATCACCCCGACGCCGCATATTCACGGCGCGTTAGCGTACCCGCGCCCCATAATGCAACGACCGCTAACGCTGCACTGATCCACAATAGAGTCGAATAGAAGTTCGTCCCCGCTGTCGCATTGGTGAGTTCAGCAGTAACATTGCTCATGAAATGAAAAAGGATTGCCGCAAGCGTGCTGCGGTGAGTGTTGTTGAAAATCCATGTGTATATGACAGCCGTAGGAATGACTTCCACCATGAACAGCCAGAACCACGGCGACCAAGCACCCTGACTATAGTGGGGGTAAGTGTCTTTGATAAAAAACAGCGGCAGGTGCCATAGTGCCCACATCGCACCCAGAATCAGACTTGACACCAGCGCATTCCACCTTGCTTGCAGCCGATCCAGCACATAGCCGCGCCAACCCAATTCTTCAGGAAGCGGCCCGTATATGAATAGGTGGAGTGCAAAGGGAATAATCGTGAATGGCGCGGATAGAAAGGGCGTTACTCTTTTCCCGATTTGCGTCAGCACCGCACTTCCGCCTAAAGCAACCTCGAGCAGCACCGCGATAGCCATAAGGACGGGCACGAAAAGAAAAATGACCAGATACCATTTTGCCGGGATTCGCTTAGGGTCAACTATGCGCGACCAATATTCACGCCAGTTTTCATTGTCCTGCGTGAAATAGGTAAAACCGATCCCGCCTAACATTGGGCCAAGCAAGCCAAGGACTTCCAATGCTATGCCCAAAGCCGACTGAGCGCTTATTCCCAACGCCGCAGCCAGTATCCAAAAAAACCAAGTCCAGCAAAATACCAGAACAAAGAACAGCCATGGACTGGAATGTGTTGACCGAGGTAAAATTCTATCCACTTTTTCGTTCGCTCATGAGCTTCTTCGAGACCTGGCCGAAGGCATAGCCGACCAAGACGACGGTGCAGGACCACAGGACCACAGGCCCGCAGTGCCAGTTCAACCTTTGCCTGGCGGGCAACGTTGCGGATCAGAGGGCTCAGCCCGCTTTGCACCTTGAAATAAACGCTTGGCGGCACCAACGCCGAAAACAATACAGAGCACCGCGCCGAGCGCGAGATAAAGCCCACCTGAATCAAGCAGAATCTGAAATGATTGCCGCATTTTCAGTGGCTTCCTTCTCCTTGAGCTAACGTCCGCATTAGACCCTTGTCGAACATTACATCTTAGATGTTCATCTAGGCTTGCCTTTTCGTAAAGTTTTGGCATGAAGGCAGCCCTATTGTGGCGCGTTGCCAGGAAGGCGAGAGCGAAATAGTATGGAAATTGAAATTGTGGGGGCGTCGAAATCTATGCAAAAGGACATAAAAGTAGCAATTGCCGGTGTCGGCAATTGTGCGAGTGCGTTGGTGCAGGGCGTGGAATACTACCGCAATCGCCAAGGCGTTGCGCTCGAAGGCATCATGCGTCATTCCATCGGCGGCTATAAATGTAGCGACGTTGAGTTTGTCGCGGCGTTTGACATAGACCGGCGCAAGGTTGGTCACCCGCTGGAGGAGGCGATTTTTGCAAAACCAAACTGCACCCGCATCTTTCAAAGCGCCTTACAGGTGTCGAACGTCGTCGTTCAGGCCGGTCCGGTACTCGACGGGGTTGCAGAGCACATGGCCGATTATCCCGACGATGCCGCCTTCCGTTCCGCCAACCTCGAGCCGACCGATGTTGCCGCGGCGCTGCGCGCGTCGGGTGCCGAGGTTTTGGTGTGCTATATGCCGGTCGGTTCAGAGCGGGCGGTGAAGCATTACGCTCAGGCTTGTCTAGATGCCCGCGTTGCCATGATAAATTGCGTTCCCGTGTTTCTTGCCTCGGACCACACCTGGGCGCAGAAATTTCGGGACGCTGGCGTCCCGATCATCGGCGACGATATCAAAAGCCAGGTTGGAGCGACCATCGTACACCGGGCATTGGCGCGGCTGTTCGCCGACCGAGGGGTTGGCCTCGACCGGACTTATCAACTCAACACTGGAGGCAATACTGACTTCCTCAACATGTTAGAGCGAAGTCGTTTGAAGTCAAAAAAGATCTCCAAGACTGAATCCGTCCAATCGCAGCTAGACGAACGGCTCGACGCACGAAACATACACATAGGACCGTCGGACTACGTGCCGTGGCAGCAGGACAATAAGATCTGCTTCATCCGCATGGAGGGGCGGGGCTTCGGGGACGCGCCGATCGAATTAGAAATGCGGCTGTCGGTTGAGGATTCACCGAACAGCGCGGGTGTCGTCATCGATGCGATCCGCTGCGCGAAGCTGGCGTTGGAACGCGGCGAAGCTGGTCCGTTAGTGGCACCATCGGCCTATTATATGAAAAGCCCACCGCGGCAATTCCGCGATAGCGTTGCGCTCGAAGCCTGCAACGCCTTCATCGATGGCCGTAACTTCGATCTTCCTGCGGAGGCGGCGCTCGATGCAAAGGTTATAGTCCGTCCGGGCCGGAGCTAGTAGGTTCGCAAGTCGTGCTCGCCGTATCTCGGCGAGGATTTCTGAGCCGGCGCATAGCGGATGACGGAGCCAATCAAAACGTTACTCTTCGACTTTGGCGGTACGCTCGATGCGGACGGCGTGGCGTGGAAGGAACGCTTGCACGCACTTTACCGGGTTGAAGGGTTAGATATGGCGGCCGATGCGTTCGCGCCTGCCTTCTTCGCCGCCGATAACCCGCTTGTGGGGGGTCTGCCGCCCGCGACCGACCTGTCGGGAACGGTCCATGCGTTGGCCGCCAACCTCGAAGCCGAACTGGCGCGCCGCGGCGCTGGAACTGACGAAGCCGGAACTGTCAATGAGCTGACCAATGACAATCGCGGTCGGCGCGTGGCATCACGCTTCCTGTCTGAAGCCTCGGCCGCGTTCGCACGTAATCGGCCAGTCTTGGAGGCGTTGAAGGAGCGCTATAGACTTGGCATCGTGTCGAATTTTTATGGGAATCTCGAAGCGGTGTGTCACAGCGCTGGCTTGGCCCCTCTTTTCGCAGTGATGGTGGATAGCCACCGCGTCGGCGTTAAGAAACCCGATCCGGCGATCTTCCATGCGGCCCTCGAGGCGCTTCGTGCAATGCCCGAGACAACCATATTCGTAGGTGATTCATTACGGCGCGACCGCGAGGGCGCTCGACGCACGGGCATGGGCTTCATTTGGATCGCGCCCCAGGATGTCCAGGCCGCCGAAACTAAGGCGTCGGCGGAGCCGCCCGTTCATGCTAGTGTGACCGAGTTGCGTGATCTCATGAAGATTTTGAGATGACGATAATATCGGCGGTTCCGGTCCTCCAAGGAGGCATCATCGCCGCCGGCGTCGGAAGCCGCTTGCGGGCCGACGGGTATCGCGTCAGCAAACCGATGGTGCCGGTCGCCGGACGACCCCTTATCGACTTAGCTCTTGATCGCTTCCGCGCTGTCGGGATTCGCCGATTGACCATCATCATCAACGACAGAAGTGACGATTGCCGGCAATGGTTGAGCGACCATGGTAGAGATTTCGATCTCGACATAATTGTGCGCTCGACCCCGTCGTCCTACGCGAGTTTCCAGCTCGTCGTCGACCGGCTAGCCCGCGCGCCGGCGGTGATCACGACGATCGACGCAATCATGCCGATCAACGATTTTCTCACTTTTGTGAAATCGGCCACCGGCTTCGCGAAGGACGCAGTGGTCCTCGGTCTGACCGATTGTGTCGATGACGAAGATCCGCTGTGGGCCACGTTGGACGCCGCGGACGGCCACATTCGGCAGCTCGGCGGCAATGTTGGCACCCATGTAACAGCCGGCCTCTATTGGTTGCCGGCGCAGCGGCCGGCGGAGCCCGCGACCGGCTTCGCACGGCTCCGCGACTATCTCGGGTGGCTGGTTGCTGAGCACCAGCCGGTTTACGGCATCGTTCTGCCCCGCGTGTTCGACATTGACCGGGCGCGCGACATCGTGGCGGCCGAATTGGCGGGACTCGGTCATGAGCTTGGAAACTCTGACGCATGACCGCGGGCAAGATCTGCTGGGGAGTCTACCGGGAGTTGGCGCACTCACCTGGGCGTGTCGACGACGACGGCGCAATCATGAAAAGTGTCGGGGACGCTTTGGCGGCGCGGGGCTTTAGTGTCGAGCTTGTTGCAGCCGACGCCGAGTTTGAGACCCGTAGCGCCAACATATTCGTGATGTGCGAACGTGGTGCAGTCCTTGATCGTCTCAAGACCGCGGAGAAGGCGGGCTCAGTCGTCGTCAATTCTCCGGATGCAATTCGCAACACCTATCGCCACCGCATGGTCGAGCTCTTCGCACAACACCATGTTCCGGCGCCCGCCAGCCAGATCGTCGCCAGCGACGCGAGGAAGCCGCGACCAGCCGCCGGAGTGTGGGTCAAGCGCTACGATTTCCACGCGACGCAATCCTGCGATGTCATATACGCTGCATCGGAGAATGGGTGGCTCGAGGCATTGGACCGATTCGCCAGGCGCGGCATCCCATTTGTTGTCGCCCAGGAGCACGTGGCGGGCGATCTCGTCAAATTCTACGGTGTGAGAAACAGCGCGGTAGCGATGGATGTCAATTGGTTCGAATGGTTCTACCATCGCGACAAAGGAATGCTGGGTCATTCCTTCGACGTTTCGCGCCTCCGCCAGGCTGCGTTCGGCGCTGCAGCCGCGCTGGGACTCGAGATTTTCGGCGGCGACGCCATCATCCAGGCCAACGGCGAACCGATGGTCGTCGACATCAATGCCTGGCCCAGCTATGCGCTGTATCGCGACCGGGCGGCAGAGGCAATTGCGGACCACCTGACCGAGCGCTTCCAGCGGCGCCCGCGCATCGTAACCTCGACGAGGAGTTGATCCATGAACGGCGCACCTCCCCGCAACGTCGCATCGGTGCCCCCGGACCACGCTCAACGCCGCACCGTGCCCGGCCCCAGATCTAAAGCGATTTTCGATCGCGAGGCCGAAGCGATGGCGCCAGGGCTGCAATCGATCGCTCTCTATTCACAAATCGTGGTCGACCGCGCCAAGGGTTGCACGATTATCGACGTCGATGGGAACGAGTACCTCGATTTCATCGCGGGTATTGCGGTCGGCAGTCTCGGCCACTGCCATCCCCACTACGTTAAACGTCTTAGGGAACAACTCGAGCGCGTCACCCTCGGCAGCTTCACGACCGAGACCCGTGCGCGCTTTCTCAATCTAGTTAGTGGGTTGTTGCCGGAAGGTATCACTCACATCCAACTGTTCTCAGGTGGCGCAGAAGCGGTCGAGGCTGCCTTCCGTCTTGCCAAATCGGTCACCAAGAAATTCGAGTTTGTCGGATTCTGGGGCGGCTACCACGGCAAGACTGCAGGTGTTATCGGCCTTCTCGGCGGCAGCTATCGC
>DASSLE010000348.1:0-4467 GCA_035689725.1 Pseudolabrys sp. | reverse complement strand
TCTCCGCTGCACGGTTATTGGCGTCTTTCGTCTCCCATAAGGGGCCGTTTCAATCAAGCGTCGCTATTGCCCCATTGAATGAAACCGTTTTGGGTAATCTAACTCACGCAAAGACAAGACTGAAACCGGGGATAACACGCTATGAGCAGGACTATCGGCCTCCTTGCTGCTTTCGCCTCACAGGTCACATTGGCCGAGCCGCCGAGATCAAGGTATTCAGCAACATCGGCGTCAAGAGTGTGCTGGAAAAGCTGATCCCGAAATTCGAAAAGTCCAGCGGCCACAAACTGGATGTGACCTAGGGCACGGCTGCCCTGCTCGCCAAACGAGTGGAATCAGGGGAGCAGGCGGACGCACTCATCCTGATCAAGAACGATGTCGAAACCTTGCTTAAGGGCGGCAAGATCGTGCCCGGCACCGATACGCTGTTTGGGCAATCGATATTCGCCGTTGGCGTGAGGGCCGGCGAAGCCGGGCATCTCAACCCTTGACGCTTTCAAACAGAACCTATCGGCCGCAAAGGAGATCAGTTATTCCAACCCCGCCTCAGGGGGCGCGAGTGGTCGGATATCGCCATTCAATCGAAGCCCGAGCTCCTCTCGGTTCCAGGCGTCGCGATCGTGCCCGGCGACATGGCGTTCACCGTCGTCTATGCGGGCGGCGTCCAAGTGGGCACGACGCAAACTGATGCGGCAAAAGCATTCGTCAATTATTTAAAATCCCCGGAGGCGCAAGCAGTGTTCAAGGCGAAGGGATACGATCCAGCTTAAAATTTAGACGACCATCATCACCGGATTTTCGATCAGCGCCTTGAACGCGCCAATAAGTTCCGCGCCGAGTGCACCATCGACCGCGCGATGATCGCAGGACAGCGTCACGCTCATGATGGTCGCCGCCTCGATTTTTCCGTTGCGCACCACCGCCCGCTCTTCGCCAGCGCCGACCGCCAAGATGGTCGATTGCGGCGGATTGATCACGGCTGTGAAATCCTTGATGCCGTACATGCCGAGGTTCGACACCGACGAAGTGCCGCCTTGATATTCGTGCGGCTTTAGCTTGCGCTCCCGCGCGCGCATGGCGAGATCACGCATTTCGTTTGAGATTGCCGACAAAGATTTGCTTTCGGCGTTGCGCACGATCGGCGTGATCAGCCCGCCGGGCAAGGCCACGGCGACACCGATATCCGAATGCTTGTGCTTGAGCATGCCGGCCTCGGTCCAACTCACATTGGCGTCGGGAACGCGCTGGAGCGCGAGCGCCAGCGCTTTGATGACGAAGTCGTTGACCGAAAGCTTGTAGGCGGGCTTGCCATCTTTGTTCTTGGGCGCCGCGGCGTTGATCTCCTCGCGCGCGACCATTAGCCGGCCAATGTCGCAATCCATGGTCTCGTAGAAATGCGGAATAGTTTGAACCGAGGCGGTCAACCGCTGGGCGATGGTACGTCGCATGCCGTCATGCGGTACCAGCTCGTACGAACCCTCCGCGTAGAGCGAACGAATCTGCACATCGGACATCGCCGGGGCAATTGTCGCACCTCCTGCAAGCGCACCAGGCAGCGCGCGCAGACCCTTACCGGATTTTGCCTGCTCGATGTCACGCGCAATGACACGGCCATGCGGGCCAGAGCCCTGTACACGATTGAGATCAATATTGGCTTCTTTGGCGAGGCGCCGCGCGAGCGGCGATGAAAAAATGCGGTTCCCGCCCTTCGGCGGCTGCGAAGGCGCTAGTGAGGCCGTGGGCGCGCTTGGCACTATAGCGGGAGCGGGTTTCTCAGCAGCAGGCTTTGGTGCAGGCGCGGATGCCAGATTTGCGGCCGCCTGGGGCGCGGCCTGCGGTGCACTCTTCGCCCCACTCGCTGCAGCCTTAACGTCCTCACCCTCGCTCGCAAGCACAGCGATGACTGAATTCACTGCGACATCTTGGGTACCTTCGGGCACAATGATCTTGGCGAGCGTGCCGTCCTCGATCGCCTCATATTCCATCGTTGCCTTGTCGGTCTCGATTTCGGCGATGACATCGCCGGACTTGATCTTGTCGCCTTCCTTCTTCAGCCAGCGCGCAAGGTTGCCCTTCTCCATCGTGGGCGAAAGCGCCGGCATGAGGATATTTGTCGGCATGCGACCCTACCGATAGCAAACGGTCTTGGCCGCCTCGACGACCTCGGCGACCGAAGGAAGCGCGAGCTTTTCGAGATTGGCAGCGTAGGGCATCGGCGCTTCTTTTCCGGATACACGCGCGACCGGGGCATCCAGATAGTCGAACGCGTAAGTCATGATACGTGCGGCGATCTCGGCACCGACGCCCGACTGTTGCCAGCCCTCCTCCACCGCCACTACGCGACCGGTTTTCTGCACCGAGGCAACGATGGTGTCGGTGTCCATGGGCTTAAGTGTACGCAGGTCGATCACTTCGGCGTCGATGCCATCGTCGGCCAGTAGTTCCGCGGCCTTGAGTGCATAGGTCATGCCCATCGACCACGCGACAATGGTCACGTCATTGCCGGCGCGCGCGATTTTCGCTTTGCCAATCGGCAACACAAAATCATCGAGTTTCGGAACTGGCGATGAATGGCCGTAGAGAATCTCGTTTTCCAGGAAGATCACCGGATTGAGATCGCGGATCGCAGATTTCAGCAACCCCTTGGCATCGGCGGCGGTCGACGGCGCAATGACTTTCAGACCTGGGATGTGCGAGTACCACGCCGAATAGTCCTGGCTGTGTTGCGCGGCGACACGGGCGGCGGCGCCGTTGGGCCCCCTGAAAACGATCTGGCAGCCCATCTGTCCGCCAGACATGTAGAGCGTCTTCGCCGCAGAATTGATCAGCTGATCCATTGCCTGCATGGCAAAATTGAACGTCATGAATTCAACGACCGGCTTGAGGCCCGCGAGTGCCGCACCGATTCCCAGGCCCGCGAAGCCGTGTTCCGTGATCGGCGTGTCGATCACGCGCTTCGGTCCGAATTCCTGCAACAGACCCTGCGTGACCTTGTACGCGCCCTGATATTCGGCAACTTCCTCGCCCATCACGAATACGTCCTTGTCGTGTCGCATTTCCTCGGCCATGGCGTCACGCAACGCCTCGCGCATGGTCATGGTGACCATTTCGGTACCTTCGGGAATATCGGGATCGTTCGCGGCCAGCGGAACCGGCGCCTCGGGTGCCGTCGATGGTTTTAGCGCCGTCGCATCTTGCGTCTTCGTCTGCTGTTTCTGGACTTTCGCTGGTGATGCGGACTCGGCCGTCTTCTGCTGTTGAGCAGGCTTCGTTGATTTTATCGCGGCCTTGTCTTCGCCCTCGCCGAGGATCACCGCTATCGGCGTATTCACCGCAACATCGGCCGTACCTTCCGGTACAAGTATTTTGCCGAGCGTGCCCTCGTCCGCCGCTTCAACCTCCATCGTTGCCTTGTCGGTCTCGATTTCGGCAATGACGTCGCCGGATTTGATTTTGTCGCCCTCTTTTTTAAGCCACTTGGCGAGGTTGCCCTTCTCCATCGTAGGCGAGAGGGCGGGCATGAGCACTTCGGTTGGCATGGGCGTTACTATTTTCCAAGCAACAGAATCAACGATAGACGTTGGTATAAAGTTCTGACATGTCCGGTTCGGGATCATGGGTGGCGAACTCTGCCGCCTGGTTGATCAGGTCACGCACCTCACCATCAATTGTCTTTAGCGCGTTTTCGCTGGCGAATTTCTTTTCGAGGATACGGTGCCGAGCCATGTCGATCGGATCGTGGTGTGTGCGCACCTCATCGACCTCCTCGCGGGTGCGATACTTCGCTGGATCCGACATCGAATGCCCACGGTAGCGGTAAGTAAGCATCTCAAGAATGTAAGGACCTTTGCCTGCACGGCACCAAGCCGCAGCCTTCTCGCCGGCCGCCTTCACCGCGCGCACATCCATCCCATCCACCTGGTCGCCAGGAATGTTAAAGGATAATCCGCGTCGAGACAGGTTCACTTCTGCCGAAGCGCGCGTGATCGCGGTGCCCATAGCGTAGCGATTGTTCTCGATTACATAAACAACAGGCAGCTTCCAGAGCTCCGCCATGTTGAAGCTCTCATAGACCTGGCCTTGGTTGGCGGCGCCGTCACCGAAGTATGTGAGAGTGATGTTGCGGTTGCCACGATAGTGGTTAGCGAAGGCAAGGCCTGTGCCCAGCGGCACCTGTGCGCCGACGATACCGTGACCGCCGTAGAAACCTTTCTCCACGCTGAACATGTGCATAGAGCCGCCCTTGCCCTTCGAATAGCCGTGCGCGCGGCCGGTGAGTTCGGCCATCACGCCCTTAGGGTCCATGCCGGTCGCTAACATATGACCGTGGTCGCGATAGCCTGTGATCACCTGATCGCCGGGCTCCAGTGCCATCTGCATCCCGACCACCACGGCCTCCTGGCCGATATAGAGGTGGCAAAACCCGCCGATCAGTCCCATGCCGTACATCTGCCCGGCCTTCTCCTC
>DASSLE010000347.1:0-2840 GCA_035689725.1 Pseudolabrys sp. | reverse complement strand
ATCGATCATCGTCGTTTTGCTTGAAATCGTTCGCGCGGTAGAAAGCCCGCCGAGCCTGCCGGAGTCAACTTTGCCCGCCACCCCGCCCGCTTCGCGCGGCAGCGCCACCTCCGCCATCACACTGCTGGCGCTGGCCTCCTTCGCCAGTCAGTCGATGGTGCGGGTGTCGGATTCGCTGTTGCCGCAAATTTCCGCCGATCTTGGGGTCAGCGTCGGCGCGGCCTCGATCGTGGTCACCGCCTACGCGCTGGCGCATGGCTCGGTGCAACTCATCATCGGCCCGGTCGGTGACCGCTTTGGCAAATATGCCTGCGTCACTGCTGCCACCGCGATGTCGACCGTGCTGGTTTTGCTGTGCGGGCTGGCGGGGTCGCTGCCGGCGCTGGTGGCAGCGCGTCTTGCCTGCGGGCTATCGGCAGGCTGGATCATTCCACTTGCGATGGCTTTCCTTGGCGACGTCATCCCCTACGAACGCCGCCAGCAGGTGCTCGGCACCTTCTTGTCCGGGCAAATCCTTGGACAATTGTTCGGCCAGGCAGCCGGCGGCATTCTCGGCGATTTCTTCGGCTGGCGCCGTGTGTTCTTTTTTCTTGCCGCCCTGTTCGCAATTGCGACCATTGCGCTGCTGGTTGAATTCCTCCGCAATCCGATGACGCGTGCCAGCCACGCCACCGCCTCGCGATCGCGCGGCTTCGTGACCGATTACGCGACCGTGCTGCGCTCACCATGGGCGCGCACGGTGATCGCAATGGGCTTCATCGAAAACTTATTCATGTTTGGCGCCTTCGCATATGTCGGTGCCGACTTGCATCTGCGGTTCGGCGTCAATTTTGCCGTCGTCGGCCTGTTTGTAGGCGCCTTCGCGATCGGCGGACTTATCTACAGCCTCTCGGTGCGCAGGCTCGTGGGCCGGCTCGGTCAAATCGGACTCGTCACTGGCGGCGGAGCGCTGCTCGCGCTCGCCTACCTGACGATTGCATTCACACCGCAGGTCTATCTCGCGCCCTTTGCCATCACCGGCATCGGGCTCGGCTACTATATGCTGCACAACACGTTGCAAACCAACGCAACGCAGATGACGCCGGAAGCACGCGGCACGGCAGTCGCAATTTTTTCATCGGCGCTCTATCTCGGGCAAACATTGGGCGTCGCCATCAACGGAATGGTCTTCGACCGCTTCACCGCCGTGCCGGTGTTTGTGGTCGCGGCAGTGGGCCTGCTGGCGCTCGCCTTGTGGTTCGCACGCACCCTCAAGCAGCGGCGCGACAAGGGCGTTTAGATTCTATCCGCCCTCCCCCTGTCATTGCCGGGTCAAGTCCGCGCGTGACGTTCTCGATTGCTTTCGCGTGGTGAGCGGAATTTAAAGTGAGATGCCGGTTACGGCCTGCCGCGGGATACGCGCTCAATCTCCGCACGTACGATGCGTTCCACCATACCCGGCAAATTATCGTCGAGCCAGGACTTGAGCATCGGCCGCAGCATTTCCCGGACAAGATCTTCGAGCGTCCGAGCGTTCTGCCCGATGACTGTATGCGCAAGCGTGTTGAAGGCGCTGTCAACGGCCGCAATGGTCTCGTTCGAGATCAGCGCGCGATCCGGTGACGGCCCAGGCTTGGTAGTGAACACGACGTCTGATGTCCCGCCGATGGCACGGAAGCTTGGCGCCGGTCCCGGCGGCGGCGTTGCGGGTGCTGCAATTGACTCGGTCAGGTCGAAAACGTTGGTGGGAGTGGCAGATTGACTTGCAGCCGGTTTCGCCATGCCCTTGGACGGCGCGTCGAGTTCTGCCAGCATGGCGTCTATTTCGTCCTGGCTGTTAGCGGTTGCAGCCGGCGTTGGCGCTGCGGGCTTCGAGGTGGCAGGCGGCGGCGGTGTTACAGGTTTCGGAGGCGGCGCAGGCGGCGCCGGACGGCCAGGAACAGCGGCAGCCGGCGGCTGCTTAAGCGGCGCAGCGGTCTCGGGCGCCTTGGCCGGCTTGCTCGCGTCATCGTCGGCAATGATACGCCGGATGGAGGCAAGGATTTCCTCCATCGAGGGTTCTTGCGCCTTAGCCGCTTGCGTCATTCCCCAATAATCCCGAAACACTTCCTACGTTGCGCGCGGCGGTAGACCATGTCATCACCAGCGCGAATCGTTGTCCCATACCTTTTATACGCCAGAGGAGGGCCGATTTGGCAGATGGAACGTCGTGACCGCGCGATGAACTGTGGAGACGAAGCGGGCGGGCTTTGGTTCGCTTCACCGCCCGTCGGGGGTGCGCACGCCGGCCCAGGTGTCGCGCACCTGCTGGTAGTGCACGTTGGAGTCGTAGGTCGGCACATGCAGGCCCAGGATCTGCGGCGACAGCCGGCCGACTGCCGCCAGCAGCGTATAGGACGCCACCACCCGGTCGCGCTGGGCGGTCACCAGCGACACCCGCGCATTCACCAGTTCCTGCTGCGCATTGAGGACGTCGAGCGTGGTGCGCTGGCCAACGCGCGCTTCCTCGCGCACGCCGTTGAGCGCAATCTCGGAGGCCTGCACGTTCGCCTGCGTGGCCTCGATATTGGCCTTGGCCGCCTCAAGCTGGCCCCAGGACTGCACCACCGTCTGCCGCACCTGGTCGCGCGCGGTGTCGAGATTAAGCCGCTGCTGCCCGAGCGTCTCCTTGGCCTGCCGGATCAGCGAATATTCCGCCCCACCCTGGTAGATCGGCACGGTGAGCTGGCCGAGCACAACGCCGTTAAAGCTCTTGAACGCGTTCACGGCGCTCTCGTTATTCTGCAGCGCGCTGGCTTGCAGCGATAGCGTCGGATAAAGCGCGCCTTCCGCCACCTTCACCTGCCGCAGCGCCGCATCGA
>DASSLE010000346.1:0-5092 GCA_035689725.1 Pseudolabrys sp. | reverse complement strand
GCTTTGATCCGGCGCTGTTCGCCAAGGCGGTCGCGCCGTGAGTGTCGATGTCGTCACATTCGGCTGCCGCCTGAACGCTTACGAGTCGGAGATGATTCGCCGCGAGGCCGCCATCGCGGGCGTCGCTGATGCGGTCGTCGTGAACACCTGCGCAGTAACGGCTGAGGCCGTGCGTCAGGCGAGGCAGACCATCCGCCGCCTCAAGCGCCAGCAACCGGACGCACGCATCGTGGTCACGGGCTGCGCAGCGCAAACCGAAGCAAATACTTTTGCGGCAATGCCCGAAGTCGACCGCGTCATCGGCAACGAGGAAAAATTTGATACCCAAGCCTGGGCGGCGGGCGAGAAAGTCGCAGTGTCCGACATCATGGCCGTGAATACCATGCGGCCGCACACTGTCGACAGCATCGCTGGCCGCACCCGCGCATTCGTTCAGGTGCAGAACGGGTGCGATCACCGCTGCACCTTCTGCATAATTCCTTACGGTCGCGGAAATTCACGTTCACTGCCGATGAACGAAGTAGTAGCGCAAGCGCGACGCCTGATTGAGAACGGCTACCGCGAGATCGTGCTCACCGGTGTCGACATCACCAGCTACGGAACGAATTTGACCGGTAAGCCGCGCCTTGGCGCGCTGGTCAAGCATATTCTCAAGGAAGTGCCCGAACTGGCGCGCTTAAGGCTATCCTCGATTGATTCGGTCGAAGCCGATGACGATCTTCTCGACGCGCTTGCCAACGAGCCACGGCTGATGCCGCATCTGCACTTGTCGTTGCAGGCTGGTGACGATCTCATTCTCAGGCGTATGAAGCGGCGGCATTCGCGTCGCGACGCGATTGCCTTCTGCGAACAGGTCAGGCAGCTGCGGCCTGATGTTGCCTTCGGCGCTGACATCATCGCCGGCTTCCCGACCGAGAACGAAGACATGTTCTCTCGCTCGCTCGAGCTGATCGACGAGTGCGGGCTGACGCAGTTGCATGTCTTTCCTTTTTCGGCCCGGCCTGGCACGCCCGCCGCGCGCATGCCGCAAGTCGACCGCGTCATCATCAAGGAGCGGGCACGCCGCCTTCGCGAAAGAGGCGAAATGGTTCTGCGCTGTCATCTCGATCGGGAGGTTGGCGGCTGCCGGCGTGTGCTCGCCGAGGCCGGCGCGCTTGGACGCACGGAGCAATTCACGCCGGTGCGGCTTGCCGAGCCAACACCGCCCGGTGTTATTCTCGATCTCACGATAACAGGACATGACGGCCGGCGATTGTTGGCCGCTTAGGGGAAATGACGATGGCCTATCGCGATCATCTGATCACGACCATGGAGCAGCTCCAGTCACTCTACGGCGAAAAGATGGGGGCCTCGGTCATCAAGGAGATCGACCACATCAATGATGGCTATCGCAAACTGATCGAAACCGCGCCATTCGTGGCGGTGGCCACCTCAGGGCCGGAAGGCTTGGATTGCTCGCCCAAAGGTGACGCGCCCGGTTTCGTGCGCATTCTCGATGACAAGACTCTGGCCATACCCGACCGACCGGGCAACAATCGCATCGATGGCTTTCGCAACATCGTGCGTGATCCGCGCATCGCGTTGCTGTTTCTTATCCCCGGCGTCGGCGAAACCTTGCGCGTCAATGGCCGCGCCTTAATCTCGATCGACCCTGCACTGATGCAAAGCTTTGCGGTCAACGGCAAGCTGCCGCGCTGCGTGCTGATCGTCCATATCGAAAGCATTTACTTCCACTGCTCGAAGGCGATTGTGCGCTCGAGGCTGTGGGACGAAGCAACAAAAATCGACCGCAAAAGCCTACCTTCGACCGGCAGCATCATTGCCGAGCTCAGCCAAGGCAAACTCGGTGGCGAGACCTACGACCGCGAAGCGCCGGAACGGATCAAGGCGCAGCTTTACTGACTCTCTCACCTGGCCAGCCGCAGGCGGCGAGTTTCTCGCGCATAGTTTCCGGCACCGGCGCGGTGACTTTCACCGGCGGCTTGTTCTTGGAAATTGGCACCGTCACTTCGCGAGAATGCAAATGAAGTGATGGTCCGCCAGCGCGCGGTGCTGTCCCGTAGATATTGTCGCCGACGATCGGCCATCCCATCTCGGCGCAATGCACGCGCAACTGATGGGTGCGACCGGTCAACGGTTCGAGAGCGAGCCAGGTGAGGCCAGGTCCGCGACCCATCACTTTCCAGGTGCTTGCGGAAGGCAGGCCGTGGCTGTCTGCCTTCATCCACCAACCGCGCGACTCGTCGCGCTTGGCGAGCGGAATGTCGATACGCCCTTCGTCCGCTCCAGGTCCGCCTTCGACCACCGCCCAATAGCACTTGCCGACTTTACCCTGCTTGAACAGCTTGCCGAGCAGCGCCAACGCCTTTCGATGCCGGCCGAGCACCAGGCAACCGGTGGTGTCGCGGTCGAGCCGGTGCGCCAATGCCGGCGAACGCGGCAATCCGAATCGCAACGCATCGAAATAGTCCTCAAAAGCGTCGCCGCCCTTCGGGCCTCGATGAACCGGCAATCCTGCCGGTTTGTCGACGACCAGCATAAGTCCGTCGCGGTAAAGCAGGCGGGCGAGCATCTCTTCCGATGTCATGCTGAAACGGCTATCACGGGCGCCGCATGGACGATAGCACACAAGACGGAAACTGGTGGAAACGCCTGAGCGGCGGGCTCAAGCGCACCTCGTCATCGCTCGGCGGTGCCGTCACTGGTCTGGTGTCGAAGCGTAAACTTGACGCTGAAACACTGGAAGAACTGCAAAATGAATTGATCCGAGCCGATCTCGGTCTGGACTTCGCCGCGCGCATCGCGAGTGTGCTTGGCGAAGGGCGTTTCGAGAAGGCAATTGCGCCCGACGAAGTGAAGGCAGTGCTCGCCGGCGAGATCGAAAAAGTTCTGTCACCCGTGGCTAAGCCATTGGACGTAACGACGCGGCCATTCGTCATTTTGGTCGCAGGTGTCAACGGCTCCGGCAAGACAACCACGATCGGCAAGCTTGCTGCTCGTTTCCGTGCGGAAGGCAAAAGCGTGATGCTGGTTGCTGGCGACACGTTTCGCGCCGCTGCGATCGATCAATTGAAAATTTGGGGCGAGCGTACCGGCGCAAGCGTGATGGCGAACGAGCCGGGCGCCGATGCCGCCAGCCTTGCCTTTGACGCTATCATGGCATCAAAGGCACAAGGTGTTGAAGTAGTGCTGGTGGACACGGCGGGCCGGTTGCAGAATCGCGCCGAGCTGA
Organism: Pseudolabrys sp.; assembly: GCA_035689725.1. Classification (GTDB taxonomy): domain Bacteria; phylum Pseudomonadota; class Alphaproteobacteria; order Rhizobiales; family Xanthobacteraceae; genus Pseudolabrys. Next base: position 1,860 of record DASSLE010000346.1, on the reverse strand, counting down.
TGGGCGAACTTGAAAAAATGATACGCGTAATCCGCAAGGTCGAGCCAACCGCCCCGCACGCAGTGCTGCTAGTGCTCGATGCGACCGTCGGTCAGAACGCGCTCAGTCAGGTGGAGATTTTCAGCAAGACCGCAGGCGTTACGGGCCTGGTAATGACCAAGCTCGATGGCACCGCGCGTGGCGGCATTCTGGTCGCCATCGCCGACAAATTCGGTTTGCCGGTGCACTTCATCGGTGTTGGGGAGGGCGTGGACGATCTGGCGCCGTTCACTGCGCGCGATTTTGCGCGTGCGGTCGTCGGGCTGGAATCATAGTCAAGGAAACGCATGGCAAAGAGAAAGCAACTCAACCCCGTCCTCAAGCTGGTGCTCGACATCGGGCCGCTGGTGCTGTTCTTCGCCGCCAACGCAAAGTTCGGCATCTATGTTGCGACCGGCGCCTTCATGGCGGCAATCCTGATTGCGCTCGCCGTCTCATACGCAATGACGCGACACCTGGCGGTAATGCCGCTGGTCACCGCCGTGATCGTGCTCATGTTCGGTGGGCTGACGCTGGTTCTGCACGACGAGCTGTTTATCAAGCTGAAACCGACCATCATCTATGTCCTGTTCGGCGGCACGCTGATTGGCGGGCTCGCCTTCGACAAGCCGCTGCTTGGCATGGTCTTCGACTCCGTTTTTCATCTGCGGGAGGAAGGCTGGCGCAAGCTCACGTGGCGGTGGGCACTGTTCTTCTTCGTACTTGCCATACTGAACGAGATCGTCTGGCGCACACAGACGACAGATTTCTGGGTGAGCTTCAAATTGTTCGGCGTTGTCCCGCTGACGTTTCTATTCGCCGCGCTGCAGGTCCCGTTGCTGACGAAATACAGCGTCGACAAAAAACACTAACGCGAACTATGGATTTCGACCGCATCTGGAAATCGATTGCGGCTGGTCTCTGCGGCAGCGCCGCGCATTCGGGGCTTATGGCGCTGAAATCTTGGCTCCGAATCCTGCCGAGCTTTCAGCCTTACGACAATTTGCAGGCGTTGCTGACAGCCGTGGTAGGGAGTTCGGTACACCCCGTGGTTCCGTGGGTGTTGTCGTTTTTCAATGGTTCGGTCGTGCTCGGATTTCTGTTCGGCCATTTCTATCAAAGGCTGCCAGGCCGCACCGGAGTTATGAAGGGAATGCTTTTTGGTTTTGCAGTGTGGATTGCGATGAGCCTGACTTTCTTTCCTGCCATTGGCAAAGGCTTGTTCGCGACGCAGACAGGGCTAGGCATCGCACCAACTTTTTTCACGCTGGCTATGGTGCTTACCTATAGCGTCACGCTCGGTGTCGCTTATTCCATATTTACGTCGCAAACGCACGGGCGGGCGACTTAGCGCGCCACCGCCTTTTCGATTTCCGGCTTGAGCGTGCGGGCGAGATTGTCCGCTGTAATAGGCCCCACCAGCTTGTAAGCAATCCTGCCGTCACGGCCGACCAGGAAAGTTTCCGGCACGCCATAGACTCCCCAGTCGATCGAAGCGCGGCCGGCTTCGTCTCGGCCGGTAGCGACAAAAGGATTGCCGTAGCGATTGAGGAAACGCCGTGCGTTGTCCGGCGCATCCTTGTAGTTAATGCCCACGAGTTGGATCCGCTTGTCCTGCGATAGCTGCTCCAGGAACGGTACTTCGTCGTGGCAGGGCACACACCACGACGCCCACACATTCACCAGCGTCACCGCACCCTGGAATGTCGCACTGCTCAAGCCGGGGACCGCCTTGCCATCGCGTTCAAGCCCCGGCAGGGCCGGCAGGTCGGTCGCCGGTACCGGGCGTCCGATCAGCGCGGATGGAATATGCGATGGATCTCCGGTGCCGAGTCGATAAAA
>DASSLE010000345.1:0-7898 GCA_035689725.1 Pseudolabrys sp. | reverse complement strand
AGTTCCCAAACACCGAGCGTCTCGAGCGCGGTCACGGAACCCGCCAGCAGAGCTGTGGTGCGGTTATCCGGTTTGGCCGGCCGGTTGCTCGCCAGGACCGTTGGAATGCCGCCTTCCGCCAACGCAATGGCGGCGGTCAGTCCGGCAGGCCCGCCGCCAACGACTATGGCTGCGGGGCTATCGCCATATTTGTCCGGCATCAAAGCGCTCGCTCAGATTTGACGTTAACCGCACTAGCACGCACTGGGCAGGCATGGAAACCACGCCAAAGGCTTGCGATACCCCAGCCGTGCCCGATGCGCTATGCAGAAGTCCACCATGAGCGAAACCGCTAACCACGATTTCGGTCACCTGCCGCCCGCCGCCGCCAGGCTCGGCCATATTTTTGCGCGGCCAAAACTCCTGGCGGGACTATGCGTGATTCTGCTTGTGGGCCTCGGCTGGTTCTATCTTGCCTTGCTCCTCGCCGGTTCGGGCGGATCCTTCAAAGGGTTTGGCGTTGATTTTTTGGCGCTTTGCGGACCACTGCCGGATGGATCGTGGAGCGCGACCGGTGTCGCAATCGTAGCTTCCATGTGGGGTGCGATGACGCTCGCGATGATGCTGCCCACGGCCGCTCCCATGATCATGACCTATGCTGGCATTGCTGATACCGCCGCACGTAAGAATGAGCACATCGTTTCGCCGTTCGTGCTCGCGGCTGGCTACATGACGGTTTGGATCGGGTTTTCAGTCGTCGCGGCGCTGGCCCAGATCATGTTGACGCAAGCTACGTTGCTCGACACCAGCATGACTTCGGCGGGCGGGCTCTTCTCGGGCGCAATATTTATTGGTGCTGGCCTGTACCAGTTCTCTGCGCTCAAGCACGCTTGTCTCAACCGCTGCCAGCAACCGTTCCCGTTCTTCTTTGCGAACTGGGTGACCACAACACGCGGCGTATTGCGGCTGGGAATGAAGCAAGGTGTTTATTGCCTCGGCTGCTGCTGGGCGATGATGCTGGTGATGTTCGCGGTCGGGGTGATGAACGTGATCTGGATGGTAGGGATTGGCATGGTAATGAGCATCGAGAAGATGCTCACCGGCCGGCGGTTCACGCATGCTGTCGGTGTGGCGCTGATTGTGGCCGGTGTCGGTATTGTATTGTTGGCGGTTGCCGCACATTGGCCGGTGCGAGCGAGTTAAGTTAAGAAGAGAAAAAACGGGAGTTATGCATTGACGGAGAGGTGGGATTTAAGAGGGGAACTGGCGCTCTCTTGCAGTTGCGCAGTGTTCTGTCCCTGCGTGTTGTCACTCGGCGAGCATCCGCCGACTGAAAGCCGATGCCAGACCTGGGCTGGCATTCGTATCGACGACGGACATTTCGACACGATCAATCTTTCCGGAATTAAAGTTGGCCTGATGATGGATTTGCCCGGCATCATGTCACGCGGTAACTGGACCGCTGCGCTATTTGTTGACGACAATGCTTCGGCTTTAGCGGTGAGGGCCCTAACCAGAATTTTCACCGGACGCGTCGGCGGCACCACGCATTTGCTGTCGATCTTGGTCGGCCAATTCATCGGGGTCAGGCAGGTGCCGATCACCTATGAGACGAAAGGCGAAACCCGCATTATTCGGATCGAAAAATATGTCGACGGCGCGATCACGCCGATCCGAGGCAAGGAAGCCGGCCAGAATGTCGTCATTCGAAATAGTGAATACTGGATTGGTTCGGATATCATTGTTTCGCGCGCCGACAAATCGCGCTTCCGTGGCTTCGGCCGCAACTGGAACTTGGCCGGGCGGTCGGCTGAGATCGTCAAGCTCGATTGGGGCAACAGCGCATGATCCCGAAAAGCTTATTCTCGACCCCAATCGGGGATGAGAACTCGTTTTCGGGTAGAATCATGCGCAAGTGTGAATCATGACGGGATTCGAGCGCGTCCGCGCTTTCATGGTTCATGTCTTTACCGCATGCGGGGCGGGGCTGGCATTGCTCGCGCTGATCTTAGCAACCGGCGGACATTGGACAGGAATGTTCTTTTGTCTCGGGTTGGCGCTGGTCGTGGACGGCGCCGACGGACCAATAGCCCGCGCTTTCGACGTACAGAAGGTGCTGCCACGCTGGTCGGGCGATACGCTCGATCTGGTCGTGGACTTCGTCACCTACGTTTTTGTTCCAGCCTATGCCATTGCAGCGAGCGGATTGCTGCCGCAAGTACTTGCGATCCCCGCCGGCATTCTCGTCGTGATCAGCGGTGCTCTCTATTTCGCAGATCGCGAGATGAAAACGAAAGACAACTATTTTCGCGGATTTCCGGCTGTGTGGAATCTTGCGGCCTTCTATCTCTATTTGCTCGAGCCGCCGGAGTGGGCCGCCGCTGTCGCGATTGCCATTCTTGCGGGTCTAAGCTTCGCGCCCATAAAGTTCCTGCATCCACTGCGCGTCCAACAGTGGCGCGTGTTTAACATCGCGCTCCTGGCAGTGTGGGCAGCGCTGGCCTTTATCGCCATTGTTCAGGTTCTGTCACCTGGCCTGTACGTGGTGCTGCCGCTGTCACTCATCGCGGTCTATTTTTTCACCATTGGTTTGTTGCGAAGACCCGCCTGATCGTGTTCGATCACCAAAATTCAGGAGCGACCTATGTCTCGACCAGTCTTGCTCGTCGCGGGCGGTAGCCGCGGTATTGGAGCTGCCACTGCGAAGCTTGCTGGTGCGCGCGGCTATGACTTGGCAGTGAACTACAAGACCAATTCCAATGCCGCTGCTGCCGTGGTCAAAACTGTCGAGAAGGAGGGTGGCAGAGCGGTCGCGATTCAGGGCGATATGGCGCTGGAAAACGATATTGAACGGGTATTCGACACCGCCAACGATACCTTCGGATCGTTGACCCATTTCGTGCATAGCTCGGGCATCAGCGGTGACTATTCACGGTTGGACGATGCCAGCGCGAAAACGATTCGCGAGGTGCTGGACGTAGATACCTTCGGGGCATTGCTCTGCCTGCGTGCGTGCGTCCGCCGAATGTCGACCAAGCACGGCGGTAAGGGTGGCGCAGTCGTGATGCTGTCGTCGATGGCGGCACCGCTCGGCGGCGCTAATGAATGTGTCTGGTACGCGGCGGCCAAGGCGGGCGTCGATTCCATGGTGATTGGCGTCTCGCGGGAAGTTGCCAAGGAAGGGATGCGCATCAACGCGGTAACGCCGGGCGTAATCGATACCGACATTCAGCCGCCTGGACGCGTCGATCGCGTCACGCCCATGCTGCCGATGGGCAGGGCGGGGCAGGCGGACGAAGTCGCGGAAGCCGTGCTGTTCCTGCTCTCAGACGCAGCCTCCTATATCAACGGCGCAAACTTGCGCGTTTCAGGCGCGCGCTGACCAGCCTTGCGCTGGCTGGGCGGCTGCCTATGATCGCCGCCGAGGTTTTCCACTCTTAATTCAAGCAATTCAAAGGGGAGTATCATGGTCGCGGCAGTGCGAGTTCACAAACACGGCGGTCCCGAGGTTCTGACTTATGAGGACGTCGACATCCCGGCGCCCGGGCAGGGTCAGATCAAGATCAAGCAGCATGCTGCCGGTATCAATTTTATCGACACCTATTTTCGCATGGGCATGTATCCATCACCGGTGGGCATGCCCTTCATTGCAGGCAACGAGAGTGCAGGTCAGGTCGTTGCCGTCGGCCCCGGCGTGACTGACGTCAAAGTTGGCGATCGCGTTGCTTTCGTTGGCCCGCTTGGCGGCTATGCCGGCGAGCGCGTGGTTCCGGCCGACCGCGCGGTGAAGCTGCCCAACAATATTTCTTATGAGCAGGCTGCCGGCATGATGCTCAAGGGCATGACCGCGCAGTACCTGCTCAACCGCACCTACAAGGTCGAGAAAGGAACCGTCTGCCTCATCCATGCTGCCGCAGGTGGCGTCGGACTGATCGCGTGCCAATGGGCGAACCATCTCGGCGCCAGCGTGATCGGCACCGTCGGCTCCAAGGCCAAGGCTGAGCTCGCGAAGAAGAATGGCTGCCATCACACGATCCTCTATCGCGACGAGGATTTTGTGGCGAAGGTGAAAGAGATCACCAGCGGCAAACTTTGCGACGTGGTGTATGACGGCATCGGCAAGACCACGTTCCCGGCCTCGCTCGATTGCCTGCGGCCGCTCGGTTATTTCGTCAGCTTCGGTAGCGCGTCCGGACAGATTGAGGCCTTCAACATCAACATCCTTCAGGCAAAAGGCTCCCTGTTCGCGACCCGTCCGACCCTCAACCACTATGTCGCCAAGCGTGATGATCTTATCTCTTGTGCCAAGGACCTGTTCGAAAAGGTCGGGGCCGGCGCGGTGAAAATTCCTGTCAACCAGACCTATCCACTCAAAGACGCGGCCAAGGCCCACAAGGAACTGGAAAGCCGCAACACGACAGGTTCATCGATTCTCGTGCCGTAAAAAGATCCTATGCTTGGCCTTGCGGGCGGTGGCGGTTCTGTTATTCGTCGCCGCCGCCCCGCAGGCAGTTGCCAGCAGCGAGCCCGACGCGCTGGCGGTCGTACGCAAGCATTGCGTGATATGCCACGCGCAAAGCCTTTATATAAAAGATTCCAGGCACCACCGAAAAACATAACGCTAGAGACGGTCGACGACCTGAAGAAATACGCCGCGACAATCTATGCTCGGACGATTCAGACCAAGGCAATGCCGCTTGGCAATCAGACCAACATAACCGACGACGAGCGCGCCACGCTTGGTCGATGGCTCAAGGCGTTGGCATGACCGGCGATGTGAGACCGTGGGGCATATTCGGCACATTCGTGCTTGGGGCGCTCGCGCTGCTTGCTGGCCAGCTCTCCGGGATCGCGGCGCTGACCAGTTTGTACGGGCTCAGTCCGGCGCAGGTAGCGACAGCCACCCAGGACGGCGGCGCGATCGTGTTGTTTATCTTTGTATCGGCGCCTGTACAGGTAGCGGTACTGATGATTGCCGCCGGTTACAGGGGCAATGCGGCGGCCTATCTTGGCTACAAGATCCCCCGGCGGAGCGAAGTGGTGTTCGGCGTCGCCGTGCTCGTCGCGCTTATTGCCTTGGGCGACGCGGTGAGCTGGCTCGCGGGCCGCAATATAGTCGATCGCTTCCAGACCGATATCTACCAGGCAGCGAAGAGTGCCGACCTGCTGCCCCTGCTGCTAGTCGCGATCACGGTGTTTATTCCGGTGACCGAAGAGAGTCTATTTCGCGGGTTCCTTTTTCGAGGCTGGCTACGATCGCCGCGCTACGCTTGGCCCGTTATCGTCTTCACTGCAGGCTTGTTTGCCGTGATCCACGTTCAGTACGACTGGTTTCTTATCGCGCAGGTGTTTGCCTTCGGCGTGTTGTTCGGGTGGATACGCTGGGCGACCGGCTCGACGATTCTGACCATGCTACTTCACGCCCTGGTCAATCTGGAAGGCGTGATCGAAACTGTATTGAGTCTTAACAGCTGACTGGATCTGGCGGGGCCGGTCTAGTTAAAGCAACGCAGCGATGCGGGCGATCGCGGGGTGATGATTGATTCCAGCTGGCAAGCGCGGCAGGCCAACGACTCCCGCTGTACCGGCGAAACGCGCAATACTTGCAACGGTATCGTCCAGCTCGACGGTATCACGCTCGCTTTCGCTGACGACGATAGAGGCGACGGTCAGCTTACGCTGTGCCAGCACATCGAGCGCGGTGAGCGTATGGCTGATAGTACCGAGGTAGCCGCCTACCACAAGCAATAGCGGAATATCGAGAGCTGTCATCCAGTCGAGCACGGTGCGCTGACCATCAAGTGGCACCATGATTCCGCCGACGCCCTCGATGAAAAGGGGGCCGATAGCGGCAGCGATCGCCGCACGGCTGAATGAAATCAATTTTTCAAAGTCGATGCGCCGGCCTTCGCGTGCGGCGGCAAGATCGGGCGATAGGGGCGCGCGGAAGCGCCACGGTGCAATACGCTCGACTTCGTCGGCCGTGACAGGCCGCCCGAGCGCAGAAAGCAGAACTGCCGGATCGCTGGTTTCGGCTACCGAAGAATCGTAACCGCTCACGATCGGTTTGAATGCGGTGACGGGCTGATTGGATTCACGCAGATAACGAATGAGCCCGGCGGTGACGAATGTCTTGCCGATATCGGTGCCGGTTGAGGTGACAAAATAGGCGGCCACGGGTTACGCCAATATTCTTTCCCGAACGATGTCAGCCAGCCGTCCAATCTCATCGTCGGGGTGCTGCGCGGTGAAGGCCAGACGCAGCCGGGCCGTGCCGACCGCTACCGTCGGTGGACGAATCGCGATCACCAGGTAGCCTTCGTTTTCCAGGAAATGCGAAGCGACCAGCGCGGTCTCTTCGTCGCCAGTCACGATAGGCACGATTGGGCTCTGCGCATCAGGAAGGCCAGCGCGTTGGGTGAAGGCCTTGGCCTTTTGCACCGGTAAAGCTGCGTATGACGGCTCGCGCTCGATCAGGTCGAGCGCGGCAATTGCCGCGGCTACACTGGCCGGCGGAAGGCCGGTTGAATAAATTAACGTGCGTGCTCGATTGCGCATTAATTCGATTACCGGTGCCGACGCGCATAGATAACCGCCATAGGAGCCGGTCGCTTTCGACAAAGTGCCCATCTGAAGTGGTACCGGAATATGCTTATTGCCAACAAAACTCGAGCCACGTCCGCCGCCGACGACGCCGATCCCGTGCGCATCATCCGACATCAGCCAGGCGTCGTATTCGTCCGCAAGTGTGAGCAGCTCCGCAAGAGGCGCCAGATCGCCGTCCATCGAAAATACGCCTTCAGTAACGATCAGGGCGCGATCATGCTCGGCGTGATGCGCGGCGAGTAGTTCGCGTACGTGCGCAACGTCGTTGTGACGGAACGTCAGCACCTTGGCGCCTGACAATTGCGCACCGGCGTAGATACAGGCGTGTGACAGCTCGTCGAGCAACACCAGCCCATCGCGGCCAGCCAACACCGGAATGATGCCGGTATTGGCCAAATAGCCCGAGCCAAACACGCAGGCTGCTTCGGCGCGTTTGAATTGCGCCAGCCGCGCTTCCAATTGCGCATAGAGGGGATGATTTCCCGTCACCAGCCGCGAGGCCCCGGAGCCAGCGCCATATTTCTCGATAGCGGCAATTGCCGCTTGCTTGATTGCCGGGTGCTGGGTCAAGTTGAGATAGTCGTTACACGAAAATGACAACAGCTGCCGCCCGCCGCGCTCAACCCAGATGCCATCCTCGCGCAACGTCTCGCTTAGCGCCCGGTATAGGTGTCGGCGCTTGAGATCTTCAAGCTTGTCCTGTGCGAAACGATCGAGCGAATTCATCAGGTGACCTTGCATGATAGCAGGCCAGATGCTTAGCACGAACGGGGCAGGGAAGCGTCAGATGGCGGACCAAGCCAGCAAAAACACTGCGCTGCCGGGCTGGTACGCCGACGGGCTGGAGCACGTCTGGCTGCCTTATGCCCAAATGAAAACCGTATTGCCTCCGCTTCCGGTCGTACGCACCCAGGGTGTGCGGATCGTCCTGACCGACGGCCGCGAATTGATCGACGGCATCGCCAGTTGGTGGACGGCTTGTCACGGCTACAATCATCCGCACATCAGGCAAGCGCTCGAAGCACAGCTCGCACAAATGCCGCATGTGATGTTCGGCGGCCTTGCGCACGAGCAGGCCCTTCAGCTTGCTAAACGCCTCACCGAGCTGATGCCGGGCGATCTCGCCCGTGTATTCTTTTCCGATTCCGGTTCAGTCGCAGTCGAAGTCGCAATGAAGATGGCGGCGCAGTACTGGATCAACCGAGGTGTGCACGGCAAGAGCCAATTGGTGGCATTCAAAGGTGGCTATCACGGCGACACCACCGGGGCCATGGCGGTGAGTGATCCTGACGAGGGCATGCACTCGGTGCTCG
>DASSLE010000344.1:0-5420 GCA_035689725.1 Pseudolabrys sp. | reverse complement strand
AAGCGCGCAAGCGCCGGCAAAAGCTAGCTAAATTCAAATTCTTGCGCACGACTTCCGTCGTTTCAAATGCGATGGGTAATGAATGTTTAACCGCGCTTTTTTTCGCGCCTATAGCGCTGACTTGCAGCCGAGCCGGTATCTGCAGAAAAGCGCGCTTCAGGTGAAAACGCTGACCGATAGCGTGAGGTCGCTTTCAAGTGCGACCCGTTCGTGCTTTTCGGCGACGTTCTTGATGCGATAGCACGGGTCGCCTGGATCCCGGTCCGAGGCAGGGACGAGATGACGAATTTCGTAGGGGCCGGGGGCGGATGATCGAAGAAGCCTTGGCTCAAGCTCGACGATCTGACCGATATTGAACTTATGTGGCATGAGGTGTTCCTTTCGCCGCAGTTGGTTTGGAAGCAAAAACGGCGGGGCTCTCTTCATCCTTGTGGCTATGCAGGAAGCGGGCAATCTGTGCTCTCAGCGCGGCCGATTTCAGCACGTCCCCCATTGAGCCTGCGGTATCGAAGAGCTCGCGCTGGAGTTTCGTTGGGATTGTGTTCCACTGCATGATGACGGCCGCGCCGAGGCAGCGAAGAATACGCTCCTCCGTTTCGGCGACAGTTGCGCGCGCGACAGACGTTCCAGCGTCGTCATCCTGAGATGGGATGTCCTGCGAATGGATGATCTTGTCGAAATTATTCGACAGCCAATCCTCGTTTTGCGCAAGCGCAGTGAAGCTTTCCTTTGATCGCTGAAATTCACGGATTTCGCTCGGAACATCAGTACGTTTGAGCGATTCGGCGCTTTCTGCCGCTTTTGCGCGATATTGTTTTGCCTTGAACATGGGACGCTCCCTGCCCGGCACGCGTCGGGCGGATGTCCGCTCGACGGGCCTTGTTGTTTCTGTTTGTCGGATGTTGGCTACTGTATATAGGGATGATCGGGCCGAATTGCGACGGCTATGACGCAATTCGAAGAATTGACGGGTCAGGGGTCATTTACCCAAAACCCGGGCCGATGCAGCCTGTATATTTCAGACAAATGATCGCCTTGCCCCTGTGCTTATCGCAATTCATCGCCACATAAGAGCATTGTTTGAATGATGCACATTCAGATGATGTTTCATCAATATTTTGGAGATTACGCTCATGAACCCAGTAACCCCGAATACCGCTTCGGCGAGCGCCGGCACTCCTGCTGACGCGAAGCAAATTCTTCTCAAGGATATCGGCTCCAAGTGGGGCAAGTTCTCCGAGCAGGAGCTCGGCGCACTCAAGAACAAAGATGATCTAATCACCAAGATCGTCGCCAAGTACAGCATCGACAAGGCGCAAGCGCAGCGCGATGTCGATGCCGTAATGAAGGGCCGCCAGATTTGATCTGGACGCAATATTTCGGGGCCGCCGGTTGGCGGCCTCGTCGTCTGCCTTAATCTGTTTTCCGGGTAACGAACATGACGATCAATTTTCCGAACCGCAGCCGCAGTTACGATGCGACGCGTCGGGCGGTTCGCTTCTGGGGATATGACCGCTCCATGGAGAGTTCATTCTTTGTGACCGCGGATGCCCTCAGGCAGATTCAGCCAAATATAAATACCGACGCGGTTGATCTGCTGCGGGCGTTCGATACCAACCGCGACCGCATCTATACCATCGCCGCGAAAGTCTATGCCCGGGGCAAAAGAGGCACCTACGATTTAAACGTAGATGACGTTTGATGTGCCTGTGCCACGCGCGCTAGCGCGTCGCCAGCTGTGCATGCGGATTGACGAACGCATAGCCGCGCACGTCGCGCACGTGCACGCGGGATAAGCCGCCGCCGGAATTATAATCGCGGATCAGCCATTGCCCGTTCCCGGCTGCCGCCTCGATATACATCACGTGGCCACTACGAACGGCGGCAAGCCCGGCGCGCGGAGCGCTTTCATGGGGAAACAGCTGCGCCCAGTTGGATGCCAGGTTGAGTCTCAGGTCCGAAAGCCCGAGATACATGCGCAATCCGCAGCCGCAATAGGAATGAGGGCAGCCGCTCGGACGCGAGCCGATGATCGTGCCCTGATCCGCTGCGAGCACGGCGCGGTTGCCGGCGGCATCCACAACCGCCGTGTGGCTTGCGAGCGCGACATCATTGCCGGTAGCGTCAAAGGCTGCAGTGCGATTTGCGATCGCTCCACCGCAAATCTGCCGTCCGTCATTCGTGTAAGAGCAACCGCCCGCCTGACGAGAATAAGAGGGGTGACGTTTCGAGTGATAGGCTTCGGCCGGTTGTGCCACAAGCGTGGCGAGGAGCAATGCGATTGCCGCTCCCATGTTGGTCAAGCGATTCATGGTGTCCCTCTTTTGCAGTGAAGACGCATTGCGGAAACGCCGCCTTCTTGGGCATGCACTGATTCGTTCGGGAAGGCCCGGTACGCGACGGTGCCGAACAAAAAAATCCGAATTTGTGAAGGGGCGCTGGAAATCACTGGCAGCGATCCGGCACATTCAATATGGAGATCTGCATCGCGATGGTGTCCCAGTGTTCAATGTTTGACGCCATAGCAATCGCGTCCCCACGCAGGGACACCCCGATAGACGGTGGCCGGATCACATCGACGAACAAATCTCCTGACTGCTTTAACCTCAGCAGACTGCGCCAGGTTTATGCAACACAGACGTACTGAGAACCGCGCATCCCGATCCGTTGCGCCGCGCCTCTCGCAAGGTCGAGCCGGGCGCCCATACGATACGCAATGCCCCACGGGCCGGTATCGTTGATCCGGACGGTAACCGAACGGCCATTGTTAGGATTCGTCACGGTCAGGCTCGTCCCAAGAGGCCAGGTTCGCGCCGCTGCTGTATTGCCGCTCGCATCAAATCTTTCACCGCTCGCGGTCCGTTTGCCCGACGAATATGAGCTCGCGAGAATCTCCTGTCCTGCGCAATTACCCGATCGCTTTACGTACTTGTGAACGGAGCTCCATCCTGCTGCGTCTGCCGACGTGAAGCTAAACAGGCCAACCAAAATTCCAATGCTTATGCGTTTCATTGGGAGTGATCCCCTCGTTAGTCGTGCTCGTCGCTTGAGATTGTGAGATTGTTTGTCGGTAACGCAGCACCAAAATGGCGACTCGCGTAACGTGACTGCGGTTACCTTAGCGCTGGATAAGATGGCAGAATGATGGCAACTGCAATTGCGATCAGCGCGACGGTTAGCGGAGAGACATCTGAGGTATGAATGTAGCTAGCGCCGCGCGAGTCGACGTCGATTTGCTCGCACTTTCCGCCGATAGACACTGGATGCGGATTTGGACATAGCAGCTATACCACCGCCCGTGATCATCTTGGCTGCTGCCGCTGCCTGGGCTTGCGCAATTGCGATGCCCTTCTCCGCGACCATCCTTTGCATCTCACGTTGCGCCGGCGCGCCGCCGGACGCCAGCCGCATTAAGCGCAGGGCGACAACGGCATTGGCATCCCATGCGGCTTGGGCGAGTCGAATATAAGCTTGCCAAAGATTGAGCACGGTCCCTCTCCAGGACTGCAACGCGCCACCCCTGCCATTTGATCCAAAGCGAGCGACCGCCCGCGCGCCGGCAAATGGTTAGCTCAGGATGCCAATGGCGCGCGATGCCACAAGCGCAATGGTCACAAGCGATATGCCGGATTCGGCCATCATCAAAAGCTTGGCCCGAACGGTGAGGGGAAAAGTGTCGGCCGGCGAAAACGCCGTTGCGTTGGTAAACGCCAGAAACAGGTAATCGATAAATCCCGGCGACCAGTTTGGGAAACGGGCCGGTTCACCCGTCTGTTGCTGGGTGAACAGGAAATCCTTTCCCTGTTTGGGTCCAAATGCTCCTGCGGGCCCGCCACGATCCAGCGCCCAGAACCACAATGCGAAGATGATCACATTGGTGGCCCAGATATTGATTGCATCCAGGAGCAGCGTCCGGCCGCTGCCGGCGTGTCCTGCTAGTATCGCAGCAATCAGGCGCGCAAGAGTGCCGAAGTTCATCAACGTCACAATAGCTGTCAGCGCGATGGCCAGCCGGCGGACCCGCAATCTGTCGCGGCCGACGATACTCCATTGCTGTTTGGTCGATGCCTTGCGTGCGCGCCTTTGCGTCCAGGCGGTCGCGATCGTCAACGGAATGAGGAGGGCAAGCTCCAGGGCAGGCGCGAGCCAGCGCGGCCCGATCGTGAGATCATTCACGATTCCGATCTGAAGCCCGACAATGACGAGAACGGCGCCCCGCGCCAGCCAGAAATCAACGGCCTGGTCTGTCAGTTGTTTGTGAGGGTGGGGCATGGGCTAACGATATAAAAAATTAATCGACTCGCGACTTCACGCTCTCTCCACAAAGCTATCCACCACGCGCTTCTCTCCTGCCCTGTCGAAGGCAATGGTGAGCTTGTTGCCGTCCACGGCCACCACATTGCCGTTGCCGAATTTCTGGTGAAACACGCGCTCGCCGACGGTAAAGGATGACACCGTTCCGGTGGATTTTGCCACCAGTTCGCCTTCGATGGTGAGAGGGGATTTGCGCTTGACCCCCGCCCGCCCGGCTGTGCCGGCAACCTTCCCCTTAAGGGGAGGGATGTCCTCCGCATCAGCGTCATCATCAAACACGCCATCCGGCACATAGCGCGGCTGGCCGTTGTCATAAAAGCCGCCGCGGCCCTTGCGCTCTTGTTGCGTTCTTTGCGCGCGCTGCCAACCAGGCGTGTTGTAGCTGGAGCCAAAGGCGTTCATCTCGTCGAAGCGCGAGACGCCATAGCCCGACATGCCGAAGCCGCCGGCGCCGCCCGCGGCCTCCTTCACGTCCACATGCGCCTCCGGCAGCTCGTCGAGGAAACGTGAGGGCACGGTCGAGGTCCACATCCCGTGGATGCGCCGGTTGGTGGCGAAATAAATCTTGGCGAGCTTCCGCGCGCGCGTGAGGCCGACATGGGCGAGGCGGCGCTCTTCTTCCAGGCCCGCGCGGCCGCTCTCGTCGAGCGAGCGTTGGTGCGGGAACAGGCCTTCCTCCCAGCCAGGCAGGAATACGCAGTCAAATTCCAGCCCCTTGGCGGAATGCAGCGTCATGACATTGACGGCCTGCTCGGCCTCGGCGCCTTCGCGGTCCATCACCAGCGAAATGTGCTCGAGGAAGCCTTGCAGGTTCTCGAACTCCTCCATCGAACGCACCAGCTCCTTGAGGTTTTCCAGGCGGCCGGCGGCGTCGGCGGAGCGGTCCTTCTGCCACATGTCGGTGTAGCCGGATTCATCGAGCACGATCTCGGCGAGCTCGCTGTGCGGCATTGAATCCTTCTTCGCGCGCCAGCGCTCGAAGGCGGCCATCAGGTCGCGCAGCGTAGAGCGCGGCTTTGGCCTCATCTCGTCGGTAGCGCTGAGTGCGGCGGCGGCCTCGGTGAGCGGGATGCGTTTCTTGCGGGCATAGTCGTGCAGCATTTGCA
>DASSLE010000343.1:0-5571 GCA_035689725.1 Pseudolabrys sp. | reverse complement strand
CCGCGCCAATCGTCATGTCGTGGCAGTCGTATTCGGCGGCCGCACTGCTGATGCGCGTGACGCTCGGGTACGAAGCCTGATCGACAACAACATCAATATTGCCGCGGTCAAGCGGACCGCCCCCCTCGTTGTCGAGGGATGGGAAACCGCACAAGCCCGTAAGGACAGCAAAGACACCAACGATAAGGATGATGTCCGCACCAGTTCGGCGCCCGTTCGTGTTGCGTCAGCTGCGCCGGTTGCACCGTCGACAATCGACGCGCCACTGCCCGGTTCGACCGACCCGATCAAGCCGAATGCCGTGAAGACTGTCGCAGTCCATCCCGGCAATATATATACGGCCGCTTCGCTGTCGCCCTTGCCATCAGATAGCCGACAACTCGCGCCGGCACCCGCGGTCGCCAACCCGGCGAATATCACCACCATCACCACCGTCAGAAGCGAGCCGCTGCCGGCCGCTCCGCCACTGGCCGCTGCGACGGCGCCTGTGTCATCCGGCTCTGCTCCGCCGCCACCGTCACCCAGCTCTGTTCCGCCACCGGCGGCTGCGCCTTTGGCTGCTGCGCCGCCGCCGGTTTCATCCCGCTCAACACCGCTGCCTGCTGCAAAGCCTGTTGTGCTTGTGGCGCCGCCAGCCAAAGTTGCGTCGGCTGCCAACTCCGTCCCAGTGCCGGCTATTACCGCCGAGCCCGCCGCCAAAGTACGCAGCGGCTGGATTATTCAGATCGGCGCCTTGCCGGACGAAAAGGAAGCCAAGCAGCGTCTGCAAACGGCGCAAAGCAAGGCCAAAAATCTGTTGGGCAAGGCCGATCCGTTTACCGAACGCATTGAGAAGGCCGATAAAGTGCTCTTCCGCGCGCGTTTTGCTGGGCTGGAGAAGGTTCAGGCGGAGGCTGCCTGCAAGCACCTCAAACGCAGCGAAATTCCGTGCATACTCGTAAAGAACTGACAAATAAAAACAACAACAGGGATGCGCCAATCCAGGAGCCGCTGATGGTCAAGTTTGTAGAGTACCTCAGCGATGGCGGCGAAGAAGGGTTTCCTTGGCTTCATTGATGCGGGCCGCGAGAAACGTCGAGCCCCCTTGGTCGGGATGCAGTTTCTTCATCAGCGTGCGATGCGCACGGCTGATGTCGTCGGTGCTCGCGCCGGCCTGCAGGCCAAGGATCTGATAGGCCTCCTCCTCCGACATTTTTCCGCTGCTCGACGCGCGCCGCCCCGCTGCCGCGTCCGCTTGTGCGTGCTCACTCCAGCCGGGATCCCGGCGGTCAAGATAAGCCACAAGTAGCGCACGGCTTTCCTCGTCAACCTCGCGGAGCAGCTCGGCCAGCGTCTTGACATCGAGGCGCTCAAGCTCCGCGCCCTGATGGCGGCCGGCGAGAATACGCCCGCGCATCGCGCCGCTATCATGATCGAGCTCCATCTCGAAATACGCCGAACGCACGCGTGACGTCTGCCCACCACTTTTCTGTGTGCGGGCCGAGAACCCGGCCGGCCCGAACGGCACCCAGCCAAGCAATCCGAATCCGAACACGCCGAGCGGAATGGCGATCCCGAGCTCCCCACGCAAGCCGAGAAATACGGCGAGGCCGAGCGCAAGCAACCCACCACCGATTTTCATCACGCGCGCGGCAACTTTTGGGTCGGCTTTGGAAATGACATTGAGCGCCCACAAAACGAGCACCAATACGAGTAGGCCGAAAATTAGCGCCGGCATGGCTACTTCAGCTGGGCCAGTAGTTTTTGGGCGCCGGACGAACGCTTCTTCGACAGTTCGGCAAGCGCCTTGATGCCGCCTGCAGCATAGGCTGCAACCGCGCGCAGTAATTCGGCAAGCTGATGCGCCGAGCCGGCATCGAAGCGGCAATAGGCACCACGCGATAGCCGCGCGATCTCGCGGTACGCGTTCTCCGCCACCGGGTCATTGCCTTCCTGGAACATGAAAACGGGAACGCCAAGCAAACCCAATTCGCCGGCCGCCTGACACAAGTCGTCGACCGGCTCTTCCATCGCGTCGCCGACGAACACCAGGGCCTGCACCTTTTGGCGAGCATGCTCCTGGCGGGCATGACTCAAAACCTTGCTGATCTGGGTTTGGCCGCCGCGACAATCGATCCGTGACATCAGTTCAGCAAGCCGGTCGCTGCCTGCGACCCAACCGGATGCGCGGCATTCATTCAAGCCTCGGAAATAGACAAGCTGGATGTCGAGCCCGCCAATGCTCGCGGCTTCGCGAAACATGTCCGCCTGTAGCGCACAGG
Source organism: Pseudolabrys sp. (assembly GCA_035689725.1). Classification (GTDB taxonomy): domain Bacteria; phylum Pseudomonadota; class Alphaproteobacteria; order Rhizobiales; family Xanthobacteraceae; genus Pseudolabrys. The sequence continues at coordinate 3,310 of DASSLE010000343.1, read as the reverse complement.
CCGTATCCCAGGTCGGCTGGCGACTCATGGTGGCGTCGAGAGCGAAAATCAGCCGCCCGCGGTTGCCTCGCGCAGTCGAAGGCCCGAGAGCGCGCACCTGCTCAATGAAACTCTCGATTTCCGGTTTGGGCGAGACCGGCGCCGGAGTTCGCTCGGATTCCTTGCTCATAGCAAAATTCTACACTGAAACCGCGGCCGCTGCGCTGCCTTCCATGTCGCTCATCGCCAGATGGCGACATTGGCACTCAGATACAAGCTTAACGGGAATTTACATGATAATATCGTGGACCTGCAGCGGTTGGTCCATGACCGAGTACCACTCTGCTCGGGCAGCCGCACGCCGTTTACCATTCTCGGAGAGCGGTAGGTGGAGCGCATTGAGCAGCGTAATCACTTCCTCTCGCGCGGTCACATGCGACATGTTCGGACGGGTACCGAGAGTCTCTTCGTCCAGGTCGTCGAGTGCGGTTAATCCGCGCGGAAAGAATTCACGATAAACCACGCGCTCGGCAATACCTTCCACGCTGCGGAAGCCCATGCGCTTTGACAATTCATTGATGCCATCGCCTACCAGGCGCTTGTTGCGCGAAGAAAGGGTCGAGAGACGATTGCGCACCACGATCCAATCGGTGAGCTGACCATCGACCAGCCGCCGCTGACGGCGCGCTTCGCGCACCATTTCGGCGTAGTGGCTCTCGCCCGTTACGCTGAAATTGGTTTGATCGAGAGTGGCCAGCACATCAAAATCGAGGAAACTGTCGTTGAGCGGGGTCACCAGCGTATCCGCCATCGAATGAGCGAGCCGCATGAGATAGGTATCGGCACCGGGCGTGTCGATCACCACCACATCATGGCTATGCTCGATCGCACAGATCGCCGCCGAAAAGTTGGCGAACTCCTGCGCCTCATTCGCCTCCAGCGAGTTGTTTTCGGCGCGCGCAATGCAATAGTGAGTGGGCACCTCGAGCGCGACGCGCGCGCGCGCGGACCAGGCCCGGCGATTATCGATGTAATGTGTGAAGCTCTGCTGGCGCGAGTCGAGGTCGATGGTGGCCACGCGTTGCCCGGCTTTGAGCAGCGCGACCGCAATATGCAACGCTGTGGTCGATTTTCCCGAGCCACCTTTCTCGTTTCCGAGCACGACCACGTGCGCAGATTGAACTGTTTCCTTGATAGGTTGGACCAACATGCTGCCCCCTCAGGCTTTCAATTCTCAAAATAATAGTGTGCTTTAGTCAAGTTAAACCCGACCTGGTCATGAATTTGCTTGGCCATATTCATCCTGCCTTGTAGGTCGTAAGCCAGCGACAATTCGCAGACAAGGCCACAATTATGGCAAACCACCCGAAAGTCGTACGTACGGTCCCTCCGCTTCGCCGTGCTTTGGAACTCTACCGGAAGGCAGGCGAGCGTATCGCGCTGGTGCCGACCATGGGCGCATTGCATCGCGGCCACATGGCGCTGGTGCGCGAGGCCGGGCGGCGCACGAAACGCGTCGTAGTGTCGGTCTTCGTCAATCCGACTCAATTTGCACCGCATGAAGATTTCGCCAGCTATCCGCGAAGCTTCGCGACCGACATCAAAGTGTTGCGTGAGGCCAAGGTCGATCTTGTGTGGGCACCGTCGGTTGAAGCCATGTACCCGAACGGCTTTGCGACGCGCCTTGCCCCGGAAGGCGCCGCCAAGGCCGGGCTTGAGGATGAGTTTCGCCCCCACTTCTTCGGAGGAGTCGCAACCGTCGTCGCCAAACTGTTCACGCAGGTTTCTCCCGATTTCGCGCTGTTCGGCCAGAAGGATTACCAGCAGCTACGCGTAGTCACACAAATGGCCAAGGATCTCGACCTGCAGGTGAAGGTGATCGGAGTTCCGACCGTGCGGGAGCCGGACGGGTTGGCGTTGTCCTCGCGCAATCTGTATCTTTCCGCGGCGGAGCGCGCGGTAGCGCCAATGCTTCATCGTGTCCTTAAGGGGTGCGCCACCCGTATAAGAAGTGGTGAAAAGGTCGATCGCGTCCTGAATGTGGGGCGAATCGAGATCGACCTGGCCGGCTTCGCGCTGGACTACCTCGAAGCGCGTCACGCGCTTACGCTCGCCCCGGTTACCTCGCCCAAGGACGGTCCAATCCGCCTGCTCGTTGCCGCCAGGCTCGGCAAGACGCGGCTGATCGATAACCTCGCGGTTTAAAGTAGTCCCAGTTCCCGTAATTCGCGCCGCATGGCTTCCGGCATTCTGGCAGCACCGGGAGCGGCGCGCGAAAGATCGCGGGGCGCTTCCTTCGTCTCAAGATAGCGCCAGCCTTGAAATGCCGCGCGCGGTCGCGGCTCAACGAGTACGAGTTTGCCGTCGAGGACGACACGGCAGCGGCTAATGCCGTCCTTGTCTGTAAATGGGCGGATGTCGAGAATTTGTTCCCGGCAAGTGATCTGCCCGCGGATCACCCAATACAGCGACCCACCGCTGGTGAGCTCGTCGGCGCGTTTGGGCACCATACGGGTGGTGTGGACATGCTCGGGCTTCTGCCCGCGTCGCTTCTTCTCTTTCAATTTCTGTTTAATCCAATCCTCGAGGTCGGAGACAGAATCGCAGCCGACGCAAAGTTTGATGAGATGAAGCGACATGCCCCGGCGTCCAACTACTCTTTCACAGTCTCAATGAGCATGACTTTGGCGCCCTCCGCCACTTGACCATCCAAGGCCACAGCGATTTCGGCGACCATGCCGTCGATCGGCGCCACAAGCGTGTGTTCCATCTTCATAGCCTCGATAATAGCGATACGTTGGCCCCGGGCGACATGTGCGCCCTGCTCCACCAAGATATTGAGTATCTTGCCATGCATGGGTGCGCGCACAACCCCGCTTCCGTCTTGATCCCCAGCCTCATCGAGGGCGAGATCGCGCAACCTCACCTTGGTCTGACGCCCGTTGTGGAGCACGTAGACCGCGTCCCCACCCGGTACCGCCACCGCGTCTTTTGCGGCCAAATTGCCGCCGACCGAAACCGCGGAGCCCTGCGGGCCATAAACGATCTCCGCCACGACTGTCTTGTCTTCGGCGAGGATCGGCAGCTCGAGCCTCCGCGCACCCGACAGCTGAAAGGCATCGGCCTCATCCCATGGTGAGGTTGGGTCGTCAGGTTCCTGCTCACGGGACGCCACCAGGCGTGCATGCTTCTGTGCCAACAACCTCTGTGCCCCGAGCGCGGCCGCAGCTCGGTCGAGCCCTCTCGGAGCCGCGCCAAGTTGTGTGAGATTGCGATCGATAAAGCCGGTATCGAACTCACCCATGCGGAATCCCGGCGCACGACAAAGCGC